>DASUVL010000909.1:0-18316 GCA_036379015.1 Niastella sp. | reverse complement strand
AAGCACCGCCGGGGATCAGGATATACCGGTATTGCCGGGATTTTTTGCCGGTGGTAGAACTGGTAACTGTAGATGCATTTACATTGGCATCGAGCTCAATGGTGCTTTCCGCATAAATGGGTGTAATTTGCACATCACCTTCAACAAATGGCAGCGGTGATATTACTTTATTGTCTGGCGTTCCAAAGTTTATGTAAACCTTTATTTCACCGGTCGACAATAAATTATCGGTAACCTTTGGTTCGGTGATCTGCGTAAAGAACACGCCGCTGGCAGCATCCAGGGAGTAAGCAAGATCGAGCCAGGGAGAGTATAATACATTGGCCGTTCCCGGATCTCCTTTAGTACCTGTATTACCTGTAGCACCGGTAGAACCGGTATCCCCTTTATCACCTTTTTCACCCTGCGGACCAGTATCCCCTTTTTTGCAGGCAGTGATCGTTAATGCAACAGCCAGCATGTAATAAAAGAAATGGTGCAGGCTCCATTGATTTGTGCGTTTCATGTTTTTGGTTTTTTATTTTAGTATTTAGTGAATAAAAAGCTTAGCGTAATAATTCTACCCAGCCAGTATACAATTCGGAACCTCGACTGCTCTTAATAACATAGTAATACGTTCCTGGTGGTACCGGTTTGCCATGATTGTTGCCATCCCAGGGTTCGCTATATCCCCTGCGACTAAACACTGGCTGTCCATACCGGTTATAAATAGTAACCTGGCAATTGGGAAAAGCTCGTAGTCCGGGTATTTCCCAACGATCGTGGACCCCATCTCCATTCGGACTAAAGGCATTGGGCACCTGCAGCACTTTGTCGGGAATTACGACATAGGCGCCATGATGCACGCTATCTATACAACCAATGTTATTACGGGCCAATAAGGCAACCTGATAATTACCTGGCAGCATATACCGGTGCGCAGGAGTTATTCCAACCGCGGTATCCCCGTCTCCAAAATGCCATTCATACGAATGGGCATACTGTGAACTATTATTGAACTGAAATGTGGCGAGGCTTAATTCAACCGGCGTATTGATACCTGGTGTACTTTCAAAAGAAGCTACCGGTGCAGGCAAAATGTGTATCGGCCCTGACATAATGAAGGTATCAGCACATTGCATTTGATTGGCAGCGATCAGTGTTACCGGAAAATCACCAGTTGTGTTATACCTATGCACCGGATCCACATCAACAGCCGTTTCGCCGTCGCCAAATTCCCAGGTATATGTATCCGCATGCCCAGACTGGTTTACAAACTTTATTGGCAGGGGCGCACACCCGGTTATTTTATCTGTTGTAAATGCTGCTACCGGCTGAGGTATTACAGCAATAGCTTTTGAGGTTGATGTCGCATGGCACACACCGTCATTGATAGTGCATACTATTAATCCGTTGTTATTATATTTTATTTTGTATGGCCCTAAACCATTGCCACTTTGCCATGTACCGCTGCCCCAGTTCCAGGTAACTGCATTTGCATTACTTACAGTGCCTGTAAACGTAACCTGAACCGTATCGCCTGCACAGATCATTGTTTTATCTACGGAGAAACTGTTTACCGGTGGCGTTGATACATTCACTGTTTGAGCAGTGGTATTGGAAATACAACCATTGTCTGTAATCTGCAACCGCAGAGTACGCGTTCCGGCGGTATTGAAAAGAATAGTATACGGACCCGCACCGCTTCCACTTTGCACGGCAGCACCGGCGAAATTATTCCAGTTGAAAGCAGCCGCAGTACTGGCGCTTCCGGTAAATGTTACCCTTTGCACTGAACCCAAACAAGCGGCTGCAGGTGTAACAGCAAAGGCAGCATTGGGCGTAGGCTTTACCGTAACTACAACACTGGCCGTAACCTCACAACCAAAAGCATCCAGCCCGCTTACGGTATAAGTTGTTGTTACTACCGGCGACACTGCTATACTGGTTCCAGGTATATTTCCCGGATCCCAGGTATAAGAGGTTAATGTGCCGCCTACGGCGATTACCGATAACGCTACGGATTCACCGGCGCAGATGGCAGCAGGCCGGGCAGACGGCCGTAAGGAAGCTGCCGGTATACAAGGCTGCGCCTGCACAGGAAAGTTTATCACCAACGATACCCCAAATAGCAAATAAATGACCCGCACCCTGTTTGGTGAAAAATAACCGGCACACCGAAACAACGGTATGCCGGCATAGAAGACACCCGAAAAAGACAAGCCAAAAAGAATATGACAACGAGTTCCCGAATACATGGAAAAGGATAAGGTTCAATGGTTAACTGGTTGATAAGTTGACGGGGTTGACTGGTTAAAAAGTTGATAAGGTTGATAATGGAATGGCAAAGGCTAGAAATTTTGCGGCCTTTCGTCTGCTGTTTGCCGTCTGCCGTTTCACGTCCTTATTCACCATACATTCTTCGGACAGCCATCATCATATTTATTACCGAGCAGAAAACCCACCATAATTTCATGCGAGCCTTTACTCACGATATTTAAATCTGAAGTCGTATAATCATAAGAATACCCGATATTGAATTTGTGACCGATATTCAATCCAACCATTCCGGCAAACCCGTCATCGTACCGGTAACCGGCGCCAAACCAGGCAACATCGCGGTATTGCAGTTTCGCATTCACATCGATCTGGGTCGCCATCGGTTGCACATACTTGACCATTACAGAAGGGATCAGGTTGAATTCCTCCCCTATTAAAAAGCGATACCCGGCGGTAGCAAATACATGCGGCACCATTTTCCCATTTGTTGTTTTCACTGAATTATCTGAAAAGCTCACTTTCTGCGGAATGATCTGCTGTGCAGAGATCCCTACAAAATAATCGGCCGAATACAGATATACGCCAGCCATGAAATCAGGCCTCATGGTATTGATCATGCCATTGTTATATACAGCAGGGTCCACCTGCACATTCCCAAAATCCAGTTTACTGGAATTTAAGCTGATATTGGTGAAGCCGGCGCCAAAACCGGCGGCCAGACTCGTTCTTACACTGATACCTATGTGATAGGCGTATGTTCCGTAAGCAGAAAAATAATTCAAGGGACCGGTTCGGTCATTGATCATCTGCAAGCCAACACCATGATGTGGCTCGGCACCCGTATATTCTTCCCAATAGCGCTTACCGCGTGGGTTTTCTCCCGGCATATCAAAAGAAGTCGCCGTAGTGCGATAATCTTTTTTATTGATGGGCGTATGAGCGGTTACATACGAGGTCACCGGTGCATCCTGGATGCCGGCCCATTGGTGCCGGTGACTGACTTTAATATCTGTATAGTTCTCTATACCTGTCAACGCAGGATTTAGAATATACTGGTTGAGTATATACTGTGTGTAGTGCGGTTTCTGTTGCGCCTGTGTTTGTATACAGGCAATCACTATCCAACACAGCGTTATTATCTTTTTCATGTGCTACGTTTTTGGTGAATGGTCAATGGTGAATGGTGAAAACCGCTTCACGCTGCACGCAAATACAAAATGCAGTTAATAGCTTCAGGCGTTTTTTCCCTTTTCATTTCTCTGGTTTTCATTCTTCATTCTTAATTTAACTGCCCCTATGCCTTATACTTCAACATTCATTATTCGATATTTCTTCCCTTTCTCATTTTTCATTTTTAATTCCTCATTTTTCATTTCCCTTTCCCAACTACCTTAAACTCCGTCCTTCTGTTCATCTGTCTTCCTTCCGCATTATCACTACCATCTTCATGTATATTGGGTGCTATAGGTTGTGTTGACCCATATCCCTTTGCCTGTAACCTGTTCTTATCAATACCTTTTTTGATCAGATAGGCTACGCAAGACCGGGCCCTTGCTTCGGAAAGCCGTTGATTGTATGTTTCATTACCTACACTGTCGGTATGTGCGCTCAACTCAATAACAATATCAGGATGGGCGTTCATCATGTCAACCAGTTTATCCAGCGAAGCATGGGAGGCTGTTTTGAGGGTAGCCTTATCAAAATCGTAATAGACATTATCCAGCACCACCACTTCATCTACCGGCGGCACATCTTTTACCAGGCAAATAGCCGGGTTGATCAACAATTCAGCATCTTCTTCAGATGGCGCATAGAATGGTAGTGATCCATTGCTATAACCACTCACGGAAGCAACCGCCTTCAATGGTTGAAATTCATCGAGCGTAAAAGAATAATTTCCATCACCGGCAGTGGTTTGGGTATACACTACTTTATTTTGAACGGTATCCATGATACTGATGGTAACACCTGTCAACGGCATTTTGTCCTCACAGGATACAACCTGTCCGCTCACCTGCTTTTTGGGTATCACCTTTTTTAAATAGAACAACTCCAGGCAACAGGTTGCCTCCCGGTCAGAACTGAGCCAAACATCTTCCAGCACGTTCCTGGCCCCGCCTTTACTTACCAGATAGATATCATCTTTAACAGAGTTAACCGGGTATCCAAAGTTTACGGGTGGCGACCAGGTATCGATCGCCCCTTTGCTATAAAAGAAATCATAACCGCCCATCCCTACCCTTCCATTGCCAGAAAAAACAAGGGTTGAAGAGGGTGCATGATAATAGGGAGCCTGTTCATCATAAACGGTATTGACAACATTACCCAGATTAGCGGTACGAACCGGTTTACCGCTTTCATCCAGTTCAGCATACCACAGATCAAATCCGCCGTAACCGCCGCTTTTGTCGCTGGCATATAAGAGGTATTTTCCACCTGGCATCACAAAAGGCTGTTGTGTACTAAATCCAGAGGCATTAATAAGGCTATCCAGCAACACCGGTTCGCTCCAGCTATCGCCTGCTTTTCGACTACTGTAAATGCCCGAAACTTTTTTACCGCCCACGATCATCCAACGGGTCAGGAATAAGGTATTGCCATCGGGCGTACAACTTACCACACCCTGGTGCATGGTGTTGGCCTGCGGCAAGGGCAAGGGTTTAATATCACCGGTTACACCATCTGTTACAGGCGTTGTATATACCCGGTTCACATGCGACTGGTTCTTTCCACCCGTACTATCAATGCGGGTTGAAGTGAACAATAATATATTTTCGTTCAGCCATACAGGTGCATAATTGGCGCCTTCCGTATTCAAGGGCTTACCGGCCTTTTGCACCTGGTATAGTTTAAGGTCTTTCTTTTTTAATTGGGTTTGAATAAACCGCAGGCTCATCAATTCTTTCTTCGCCGATTCGCTGTATTGATCTTCCGTAGTGTGTTCATCCAGGAACCGGTTGAACTCCTTCTCTGATTGCTCATAATTTGCCAGGGCACGCAGCTCCAACGCATAGTAATAACGGGCCAGCGGAAATTCCGCGCTATTGGCGTCAAGCGTTTGTGAGTAATACGTGGCGGCTTTGGCATGATCATGCAACAACCGGTAACTTTCAGCCACCCGGTACAGCGCCAGCTGCCTGCTGCTTACCGGAACCTTAGCCTTCTTATCCGTTGTGGTAGCAATCGTATAGGGACTATATTCAGCCGTCTTTAATTTTTGATTGGCAGTGCCTAAATATTTTTCATAATACTGAGCGGCAGAATAATAATCTGCTTTCTTATAATAATTATCAGCTGCCCGCAAATATTCATATGTAAACTGGGCGTTGGCTGCTATTATACTGCAGCCCAAAATACCGGTGGCAATTATCTTTTTCATGTGTTCGTTTTTATTTTCTCAAAGGACCTGTCAGAGCCCGCCCCGATACTTCGGGGTTCGCACGTACCTGCATTTGTTGAAGCCTCAAAGGCGTCCCGACTCGTCGGGAACAGGTCTTGTTTTTTTCATAGGCAGCAATCGCTTCTTGTATATATAAACAGGGTATTGTTTTTTAAAAGAGCGGTTGGTAGAAACCAACCGCCGGACATTGGTGTACCTATGACTATAAGCGCGGACAGACAAAATCTACTTCGGGTGTTTTGACCGATTTCCTGCCTGTAAAGGATAACGATATTTCAAAGCTGTTTGAACCATTCGCCATCTTTCCCAGGTCAGAAGTATTCACGTCATAACTCACACCCAAAACCATATTTTTATGAGCAAACCCTACAAAGGGTGACAAAGCATCTTTAAAGCGGTAATTCGCGCCCAGCATCACATCGGTGCCGGGTGCAGCAATTAACCGGGCATACGCGCCAACCATTTTTTCCTGCGCTGTTGCCTGTTTCAGGTATAATATATTAGGCGTTAAGCTGAGTACATCCGACAACGTTATTCTTACCCCTGCATGGGCCGTATAGCGCATCGGCAGGCGGGCGTTACTTGATTCACTAAATTGATCATCGGGCCGTGTAAGATGCGCTACCGAGAACCCGCCAAACAAATTCATTCTTTTGCCGGGCTGCGCATCGTAATACAAAATGCCGGCGGCAGCATCAAACGACGTGGAGGCTGTTTTACTAAACGATTCCGCTGATGTGGCGCCGGGATTGTATCCCGTGATCGGGTTCCACTGGTCACCAAATGACAACTTCGACCTGTTGAACTTTCTTTGAATGATCCCGATCTGCATCCCCATCGAAATACGATGATATTCCTGCGGACCAAAACGTACACCGGTGTAGGAATAACTTCCATAGGCGGTGAGATAATTATAGCCACCATCACCGGCAGATTGATTCAATACACTGACTCCGAAATTGGAATTCTTGTTGGTGGTAAAATCAACGGCCACACCAGGCGTAGTGAACGGACTACTGATATTACCCCACTGCGACCTGTATATACCGGAGATCCGGTAATCGCCGTCAAAAGCGCCTGTTAAGGCCGGGTTCAACCAGGCAGGATATACATAGTATTGCGAGAAATGTGGATCTACCTGCGCCTTTAGTAGTTGACTACAACAAACCATCAGTAATAGTATTAGACTCTTTCTCATTGCGTATAGTTTTGTTTGTTATTAGATAGTCCCTTTATTAACCCTATCAACTTTATCAACTCTATCAACTTTATCAACTTACCCCTACTTCACTATCGTCACCGACCCCGTCATCGGCGTAAAGCCATTCTTCAAATGGATCACGTAGTAATAGGTTGCCATGGGCAATGGTTTCCCGGCTACAGTTCCATTCCACGGGTTGGCATAACCGGCGGAATAATACACCCGCTGACCGTACCGGTTAAACACAGCTACCGTGCATCCGGGGTAATCGCTCAGGTTGGTGATATTCCAGGTATCATGAACGCCATCGCCATTGGGTGAAAATGCATTGGGCACGGCTACCGGTTTCAATATTTTCACTTTCAGGAGGTCTGATGCAGTACATTGACCTTCACCCATAGCTGTAAGCGTATAAGTTTCATCAATCATTGCCTGCAGGAAAGGCCGCAACTTACTGGCATCGCTTAAGCCTGTTCCGGGATCCCAGTTGAACATCAGCACCGTTGAATCGTTGGCTGTGGGATTGAATTGCACAACGGTTCCCTGTGGCACGGTGAACGAAGGCCCGGCATCAATAACGGGTTGCAGGTATACCACAACTTGTTTGGTAAATGATTGCGAAGTACAACCGGCACTGTTGGTCACCTGTAATTTCACAGTATAATTACCTGGTTGTTTGTAGCGCTTCACCGGGTTCTGTATATCGGAAGTATTGCCATCACCAAAATTCCAGTCCCATTTCTGGATCGTGTTATTGTTGGGTGTGCTTTCATCACTGAACTCATTTTCGGATCCCTGGCATAAAGTGTCGGGCGCTACAGTAAAGGCAGCAACCGGCTTATCAAAAAATGACCCTAATGTTTTCGTTGCATTGCTGGTACAGCCCCAGGCAGACGTAGCGTCGAGCTTAATGGTGTAAGTACCGGATGCCGCATACACATGACTGGCATTGGTAGCATGCGACACCATACTGTTATCACCAAAATCCCAGGTGTAACTAAGCCCCGACTGATCCGCTACAGTAGTGGCATTTCTAAAATCGGCTGAACCACCCGGCATACATACCGCTGCAGGCAAACTAAAATCAGTTGCCGGCAGCGGATGTACTGTTACTAACCGGGTAACTGTATCACTGGTGCACCCCTGATCACTCACTGCAACCAGCTTTACAGAATACTTGTTATATATGGACCATGTGTGTGTAAACGGATCACTATTGGTACGAGGAACCCAGTTGCCATCACCAAGATCCCACCTATAGGAAGCAATAGTTCCTGATGCAATGGTTGATTGATCATCGATGGTAGCTAACTGATTCAAACAGATATCGCTGTTTGCCGTAAAGACAGCTATTGGCTTGGGATATACAGTAACAGCACTTGTTATTGATTCTGTACATCCGGCAGTTGTTGTAAATGTATAAGTGATCGTATGCGTTCCGGCTCCTGCGACAGATGGCGTAAAGCTACCGGTTGCTGTTGTGCCCGGGCCGCTGTATACGCCTGTTCCGGGTACGCCATTGGTAACCGTGGCCGTAGCTACAGATACAGCATTCTTTGCACTGGCGCAAATGGCGGGCAAAGCCGGATAGTTTAACCGGGGCCGCAAACTAAATGTTGCAGCTACTGTAGTATCTTTTGTACATCCATTGGCAGTGGTAACACTGAAATGAATATTATAATTACCAAAGGAATAAGTATGCGATGGATTTTGTAACGTAGATGTATTCGGGTTAGCTGGCGTGGCATTGGGATCACCAAAATTCCAGCTCCAGCTGCTTACCGTTTGTCCATCCGCCACTTTTGTGGTATCAGTGAACTGTACAATGCCATTATCGGGCAAACAGCCTGCCGGATAACTAAAGCCCGGTTTCGGCTTTGCATACACGGTAACCGGCGCCAACATCGTATCGCTCACACAGGTTTTGCTCACTTTTACTACATGTTTGGCTGTATAGGTTCCATACGCCGGATATACGACTGTTTGCGCATTGCCATTGGCATTGGTAACGGTGGTATTATTTCCAAAATCCCAATACCAGCTATTGACAGGAACAGGACCGCCATACGAAGACGTTTCACTGTAAGTAATACTGCCGCCTTCACAAACTGCTATGGGTGTAGCGCTGAGGGTAGTTACCGGTGGTGCATATACGGTAATTGGCTTGGTAACATCGGCCACACAGCCATCGGTAGTAACCACTTTCAGTTGTACATTTTGTGTACCGGTGGCGGCTAATAATTTTAAAGAATTTTTCACGCTATCGATAGAACCATCAGGATATGTCCATTTCCATTGCCCGATGGTATACGTGCCAGTAGAGGCAGGGCCCGTAAATGTTACGGTATCTTTTATACAACCTGTAGGATGCGTAAAGGTAAAATCGGCTGTAGGCCGTGGCTTTACTTCCACCGTGATCTTCAGATCTTCTGTATTATTACAATTATCTAATGTAAGACTGGTTGATTTTATAGGAATGGTATAGGTACCGGCCGTATTAAAGTTATAAGTGCCGGGTAGTGTGTATTTATGATAAAGAATACCATTGACGGTTACGGTACCATCGTAGGCGGTAGATGCCGGGTCAAGGGTAACATTGGCATTGGGCGTAACAACAGCACCCAGCGAACTGATGTTCCATACCAGTTTTAACGGCTGGTAGCGGATGAGCGCCGATAGTTTAACCGGCGTATTCACGCAGGTGAACTTGTGACTGTTCGTTCCTCCATTGGCCGTGTCGGGCTCGTTGTGAACGCTCCCTATCGCATTCAGGTTATTCAGGTACGTGCCTATGTTATAAGCATAGCTTTCCACGCTGCCCAGGCCATATGTAATGCCGGTAAAAGCAGAATCACAGGTTACCAGGCATTGTCCTAAAGGAGCTGCCGGCGGCAACGGACTATCCCATCTTTTTATCACCACCGTATACCCATTCAAATTAGTATGCGGATAGGTGTGACTAAATACGCCGCTACCACCTATGCGTAAAGAAGGAACGCCGGCCGTTGGCACAACAACGGTTACGTAGTTTACCGAAATGGACTCTTTATTATTTCTGAAGAACCCAACATTTTTAATAGCCTGCTCAACGGGGCTCAATACCACCATTTCGGGGTCACCTAAGCCACCGTTGCCCAAACAACCGGTGCCACCGGTCATTAACTGTATTACCTCAATGGGCTTATCGGCTTCAATTAAATCGGCCGTACTGCTTTCGTATACATAAAAGTTCCCATTCTGGAGAAGCGCAGCGATCGGGGCATTATTTACCCGCACCACCGTTGCCGCATCGCGTACCGCTATTTTATAAGTACTTCTTGCAAATGAGTTAGGTGTGGCTGATCCTGAGAACGGCGCGGTTAAATACTTTTTACCCCAGGCATGTTGCGGGAACAATTGCTGGTTATCATTATCACCGCCATTAGCGCCACAGGATGCCGGGTTGGTCGTTCGGCTGGAACCTGCAAATACCGCAATGGGATTACAATCATTGGCCCCATTGGCCATTGACTTAACGATCGTTCCCGTTAGTTGTTTACCTGATACGGCATTACCACCATTACCGTTGGCATCGGCGCCGTCATTGGCGCCTATTACCTGGTATATTTGTCCTTTCATTAAGGTTATGGTTGAAGTGACATTGGGTCGCAGCCCTGTTAAGTTTTGCGCCCTGGTTTGCACGGAAGGTGTAACCTCTATTACCGTATTGTCTTTACTGGCTATTACATACATCCAGTTGTAACAGTTGTCCTGATAGGTTTGCCGGCTGTTTAACGATACATAGGAATATCCCCAGGCAGTAGTCGGCAACAGCATGGTAGCTCCGGATGAAGCAGATCCATAAATATGTGCATACGCTACGATCGGCACATTGCTTTCGATATGTATCCCCTTACTTCTGAAGACACCGGCCCCACCGGTTCCGGCAGGTGGCGGATCAGTAATTAAGCGGGCATCATAATTGGGATTACTCAGCGGATCGCCTGGTGGACCCACATTAACAATTCCCTTGGGTATGATATCGGAAGTAATTACCGTATAGGCAGGGATCGTATACGTCTTACGCCACCAGTTCTGAGGCAAAACCGCGCTGCTGTCGATCGTTACTGTAACCGTAGCAGGCTGATCTTCGGCACTCAGGTATAATACCATGTTCATCATATTGGTCCCAGTTTCCATAAACTGGTGGTGGCCATACCCTACCCAAAAATCCGTTCCCCTGTTAGATACGTTCTGCCCCCGGGACCACATGCCGGTCAAAAGGAAAGCAAAACCCAACATCATGCGCCCACATACCCGGTACAGTATGCGTTTATCCGTTTTATGATCTCCAGTTGTCGCCATATAGTTTCTTTTTTCTTAAATGCTACTTGTTTCATTGATCAGTGACCTGTTCCCGACAAGTCGGGACAAATAATCACACTAAATGTTCAGGCTCAAATGATGCACCTTACAGGTCTTTCACGTTTGCCGATTCACGATTCTTATCGTATCAAATTGATAGCTCCTTTTTTATCAACCGTGGTTCCATCTGTCAATATCAAACGGCACACATACATATACACTCCACTTGGTTGCAGCTTGCCTTTATAGGTTCCATCCCATCCCCTGCTCTGCTCTGCAGACTCAAACAACTTCTCTCCCCACTGGTTAAACACGACCAGTTTCAGTGCTGTGATCTTGTATCCATATACTTTCAACATATCATTCAACCCGTCGCCATTCGGCGTAAAGCTGTTGGGGATGAAGACGCCATCTGGTAATACCTGCTGCGATACCGGTGCTGATATACTTTCTGTACAGGCACTCAGCGATTTCACAATGATCGTTACCGTTTGCAGCGGTTGTAAACCGGCTACCGTATGCGTAAGCCCTGTTGAACCGGAAGATGGAACCGTCCAGTTACCTCCACCATCAATCGAAACTTCATAACCGGTAGCGCCAGGCACTGCATTCCATTTGAACCGCACCAGGTTGGCCCCCACCGAATCAACTGCTACTATCGGCTGTAGTATGCCCGCTTGCACTGCCACCGACACCTTGGTCCTTTCCGAGCTACATCCGGTTGTTGAAGTTTGCTGTACATAGTAATCAGTACCTGCAGTTACATTGGATATGGTTAAAGAAGTACCCGTTCCTATTGCGGTACCACCGGCTGGTGTTGCATACCAGGTATACGTGGCGCCCGCTGCGGGATTCTCTACAGTAAGCGTGGTATCACCACCGGTACACAAGATCACCGAATTCACTTTTACGATCGGTATCGGGTTCACCACTATTTGCTTGGCCGTATCGCCCACACAACCATCAGCGGTTATGGATCTCAGAATTTCTGTGTATGTTCCAGGTGCATTATAGGAGTAAGTAACTTTTTTTCCTGTCGTCTTGCTGCCATCATGGAATTCCCATTTCCACTCGTTCACCGCAATGCCATTTTGTGCAATAGCTTCCCCTTCAAACTCGGCTACATCTTTAACACAACCCGAGAAGTTCACAGCAAAGTCGGCTTTCGGTGCAGGTACAACCTGTACATAGATCAGGTCGCGGCCTGTATGATCACAACTTTCTATGTCCTGATGATCATACACGATCTCTATGGTATATATGCCAGGATTGGCAAACATATAATCCTGGTTAATTGGGAATACGTAGTTCTTAACCCCGTTTATCATTATACTGTCGCTTGGCACCGGCGTGTTCACTGTTACATCTGTATTGGGCGACAGGCCCGGTACGCGACTGAATTTCCACGTCAATGAATTGGGTATGAACGGCAGGTAACCTGTAAACCTGAATGGCGTTCCTGCGCAGGTATATTCTGCCTTATTGCCATTGTTCGTGTTGGCGATGGTTCCCAGTCCTTGCAACGTCTTCACCATGGTGCCCACGTTGTAACCATAACTTTCATCCTGCCCCAATCCATACACCAGACCCAGGTAAGCAGAATCACTTTCCACGGAACTTTGTCCTGCACCGGCCAGCCATTTCTTAATGGCTACTGTATAACCAGGTTGCGAATGCGCATAACTGTGTTTATTGGCTGCGGCGATAGCATTCCAGGGCTCGCCATCGATCTTCAGCGAGTTCATACCGCTGTCGGGAAGAATGAGTGTTAAATAATTAATAGTTATACCCGATAGATTATTGCGATAGAATCCTGAAAATCCATCGACGGCTTGTTCTGCCGGACTTAGGATATAGCTATCCGGATCACCCAGAGCGCCGGTATTGGCACAGGTGCTGCCTGATGATGCCATATACTGTACCATGGTAACCGGACGGTCGGCGGCAATAATATCAGCGGTATTGCTTTCAAACTGGTAGTAGCGGTTATTGATCAGGTTATTTAAGATAACGTTGTTCCGTTTTACCACTGTAGCCGGGTCTTTCACCAACACGCGGTAAATATTTGTCATCAGCGTGCTGATATTCGTGCTGGTAGAAGTTGGCGCCGTCAAATATGTTTTCCCCCATGCCGAGTACGGGAACGTCTGTTGCAGGAGGAGGTCACCCGAACCGCCGTTACCTGTGCCACAACTTAAAGTAGTACGCGAACTTCCGGTAAACACGCCAATGGCATGACATTCGTTGTTGGCATTGGGAACTGATTTTATTATAGAACCGGTGAGATCGTACCCGTCACTGCCGCCTTCCATGGCGCCCAGTACCTGGTATACATCCCCTGCGTTTAACGTAACCCTGAATGGAACGTTGGCCGGTTTTCCACCCAGTGTGGGCACTGAAGGCGTAATTTCTACCACCGTATTATTCTTATCGGCTACAACCATAATGGTGGTATACGAGCCGGCGGCAGTATAATTCTGTCTGTTGTTAATGGAATAATATTCATAACCCCATACTCCAACCGGGAACAACATGGTAGAACCGGAGTTGGTGGTGGCGTAAATATGTGCATACGCCGTGATGGGCACATCGCTCACGATGCTGATACCCCGGTTGTACAATCCTTCATCTAGCAGGCGGGCATCATCCAAACCGCCTTTCGGCATTAAATCGGAATCCTTTGTGGTGTAAGGCGGAATGACATAGTTGCGTACAAAGTTTGTACCATTGACGCGCACCTCCACATTGGCCGGTTGATCGGTCGTACTCATATACAATACCATTTGCTGTGAATTGGTCCCATTCGGACTAAAGTCCCAGCTGCGCTGATAACCCACCCAGAATCGTTTACCCCGGTTAGAGCTGTCTTTGTCGGGCAGCACGGGTGGCGCATATGGATTGATCAATCCCGTGAAGCGATCAATATAGTTTACTGAATTTTGCCAGATCTTTTTCCTGATCACATCTACCCGACTGCTAAAGCCTACGACCCACGCGTTGGACACGGTTGTTTTTCCTAATCCAAGCATATTTTGATCAGGTATAGATCCCTGCCATGGATCGAGATAGTACAGTTCCATGTTATAATCATAATCACCACCGCCCGGAATATCCACTTTTGTATAGAAGAACATGGAGTCGGGTCGCGACTGTAACCCGGCTGGCACCACACCGCTGAATCGTCTTGCTTCAACGGAAGCCGGCGCTGTTGGCCCCCACATAATTTTCATTACCGTATCGGTGCCATACGAAAATGTTTGTTGTTCGTTGGCTACAGGCGTGGCCGGCGTAGCCAGTAACACCGTTGGCAATGCTGTTGGATAGAACTCATACGCTCCCAGGTCGGGCACGCCTTGTGTAAGGGTAACAGGTCTTGTACTGTCATTGATATCGCGATCGTTGTTCGCGATTTGCACCCCACGGCCATGCATGGCCCATACATCAGGATTAACCAGGTCGGGATGCAGATCGTTATCACTTACAAAAGCAGGCGGATATACGATCGAATATCTATCCCAGAAGGAAGCCGCTTTCCAGGCAGCCAGCGTTGCAAAAGCCCCTACCGGATTGGCCCTTTGCACCAGCGTATTGCCGGTGGTGTATAGCATATTGTAATCACTGGTCAGCGCCAGGTTGCTGTTGTTTACAAACATGGCTTTACCGCCACCTTTGTTTGAAAATATGTTATTGCGCAGCTGAACCGTAGTTGCCGACGTGTTCAGCAGGTACATGGAAAAGTTATTGGTTGTTGATGCACTTGTACTGTGTACCGTATTGTTGAAGTAATTGGCCACGCTAAAGTTGTTATGGTATAATCCATAAGAAGTCGCGTTGGTTGTATTGATAGCAATGACGTTGTTCTGCACCCATATACCAGGCGAGTTTGACAGGTAAGCGCCATACAACGTGCCACTGTTATTGGTAACGGCTGTTACCATGTTGTTAGCGAGTTTACCAAGGGCGGCTACAGAACTGTCGCAATTGATCAATGCTATACCATACACAATAGTAGCAGCATTGCTCACCGTCACCTGATTTCCTGTCACCTGGTACGACGAGTCGCAATCTGTTGCATAGATACCATACGCAGTGGCATTCACCGGACCGTTTACGGTAACTGCATTTTTATTGAGCTGCAGGCGTTTTATATTGGCCGTATATATTCCATACTGCCAAGCCCCGCTTACTATATTGCTATCAATAACGTGATCGGGTGTAAGACCGGTCCCGGTGCCGGTACCGGCAAAATAAATCCCACTCGATCCGTTGTTGATGGTATTACCCTTTATAACGTTATTGGTTCCTTTTAACTGGAAGGCATAGATACCGGCCACACTATTGGAAGCCGTAGTAACAACCGGTGCTGTTACAATACAGTTTACAATGCTGTCATAAGAAGCTGAATTGGCCAGCTCTACTACCCTGCCAAAAGAGGTATTCGTACCCGTGATCGTAAGGTTCTTAAAGATGAAACGGCGGGCACTGTCGAGCTTCAGCGTATAGTTGGCCGTAGTGGTAGCATCAAAGGTCAGGTTCACAGAACTGGCTACCCCGTTGGCACTTTGGAACGTAACGGTATTTACAGCTGATGTATTAGGGATATAAGGTATCCTGATCTGTTCATTATACGAACCGGCTGCAACATCGAACACTACTGGTCCGGTGATACCGCACAACAACGCATCTACTGCACGCTGGAACGACTGGAAGTTGGGCAGGGCGGCCGGCTTCGCTGGATCGATCGTATATGTTCCGGTTAACAGAATATTATTCAGGGTAACATGTACCGGTGCGGTATATACGGTATTACCGGTACAGGTTACCGCAGCGCGGTAAAAAGTACTCAAACTTGCCTTGGTATTAAATTGCGGGAAGAATTGTACCGGGCTGATGTCGGTCCAGTTGGTCAACCCATCCATTGATGTTTGCCATTGGAAGGTAATAGCCCCCAGCGGTGAATGACCGGTCACGTCTAATACGATCGGCATCTCCAGACATAATCCCGATGATGGGGTTACGGAAGCCGCGCCCGCCACCGGTGGTGTTTGACATGGCAGCGGTGCAAACTCATAGGCGCCTATATCCGGTGTGGTGGCAGAACGAACTGCTTCCACGATATCGGTGGTAATATTTACCGGTGTTCCTTTATTATCCAACGCTGCCAGCATCGGCATATAGTTGCCGGTTGCAGGATCGGTATACAGCGGATTATGGTTAAGCGAATTGATATCCTTGCCGGAAGCTGTTTGCCAGTCGGCCAGCGTGGTGCGGTTCGCTGTATAAAAACCGATATGGGCGTTCGTACCGGTTACATAATAGTCGTTGTAATTCGATAATACTTCACTCGTTGTTGCATTCAAATAGATAGCATGTTTGGCGCCGGTTCCTCCTCTGCTGATGGTAATGATATTATCAACGAACTGAATACCATTTACCGCCGTTGTTTGATAAAAGCCCGCACTCACTCCGGTAGCCGTACTGGCTGTATTGTCAATAGAGATCGTATTGTGATAATACAGCACGTTTCCTGAGCCTGTATTATACAAAGCGTATATTGGCCCGTTGCCATCGAGATCATAGAACAGGTTGTTGCTTACCGTATCCTCATTAGCGGCCGTTACGCTGTTATGATAAATACCATAGAACGTAGCAGTGTTGGCAGTGATGCCCCCGAAGATGTGGGTGAACCTGTTTTTAGAAATGTGTAATCGGTTGCTTGGTGCAGTGGTAACATAAATTCCATACACACTGGTAGCAGTATTACCACGCGCTGACCGGGTGAAAATATTACCAGACACGGCGGTCGTGTTGGTACCGGTCAAATACAAGCCATAATTATAGAATTCCTGTATGGTGTTATTGGTAAAGCTGTTGTTATTCAGGAAGCCCGCAGTAGTGGTATTGCCCACCAGGGTAATACCATAATAGCCCCCGGTAATCGTATTGTTGTCAAACACGTTGCCATCGCACAAGGTATTCCCTGTTGAAATAGCGCCCGCATCTGATGAATTGATTACTATACCGGCATAATTGGTGCTGGTTGACGTTACTGACGTATTGATGGTACAGTTACGGAAGGTATTCGAATCGGCATTATTGATCAGTTGAACACCATAGCCATAGGTGCCGCCACCGGCTGCTATCACCAGGCTATCGAAAATAATATGGTCGGCGCCATTTAATTTAATAACGGCCCGCTGGCTGTTGCTGGTAGCATTAAATGTGATCGTATTGCCGTTTCCATTAAACGTAATGGTATTAATGGCCGATGTACCGCTAATACTATCGAGTATTAATTGTTCTGTATAAGGACCTGATCCCGCTTCTACATTAAATACTACGGGTCCGCCAATACCACAACCCATGGCGGCCTTGGCTTCATTAAAGGATATAAAGTTTCCGCCGGGCACGCCAGGTATATAAGAACCCGGATTATTTTTATTGATGGTAAACGTACCTGCTGGTAAAGCCGGGTTCACCACCAGCTTGGCGGTATCGGTATACACGGTATTGGTGCCGCAGGTTATCAGTACCCTGAAGTAACTGGTAGTATCAGCGATAATGGTTGTATCGGGCGTAAGCATCGGCATACCCAGGTTGGTAAATGGCCCTGCTAATGTTTTTGCCGTTTGCCACTGGAATGTTTGTCCAGACCCGAAGGCGCCAATATTCACATGCAGGTAAACAGGTTTATACTGACAAATGGTATCAGGTGAAATATCTACCAGGCCATTCACCAGTGGCACAGCACAAGGCAATGGCGTGAATTCATACGCACCCATGTCAGGCGTGGAGGCACTACGCGGCTGATCATTGATATCTTCGGCGATGTCAAGGCCGCCCACGCCTTTATTATCGATACCCGCATTGCCCGGTGTGTAATTGCCACTAGCCGGATCAACGAAGGCGGGTGTAATAGCTAAAGAACTGGCATCAAGCCCGGTGGCCGTTTTCCAGTCGCTTAGCTGCGTACGGGCTGCATTATAAAACCCAACGCCTCTCGTTCCCGCCGCTGCATTCATATAATAGTTGTTGTTATCAGCTCCTACCGGCAGGTTGGTAGCCAGGTATACACAATACTTCGTGCCTGTACCACCCCGCGTAATATCAAT
>DASUVL010000908.1:0-8290 GCA_036379015.1 Niastella sp. | reverse complement strand
CATTATCACATTAGCTAATTATCACATTATCACATTAACCAGAGTTATATATATGGCAACACTTCCAAATCTGAATTTTTCTTTCTAATATAGCGTTCCGAATTAACTCCCCTCCTGTGAATTTCCCATTATTTAAGGCTCCAATCTCCCACATAACCTGTGGATCCATTAGAAATTTTCTTTAATTGATTTTAAGGTGCTCTGATGTTCCTTCCTTAGTATTTGCTTACCCAAATTCCTTTGAAACATACGCTTCCAATTTCTATGTGCCTTTGCTTATTCTAAAGACACAATATATGTTTATGAAAAAGGTTACCTCTACTCTCACAATGGCCTTACTATGCCTGTTCCTTAACGCCCAGCCTGGCAGCCTGGATCCTATGTTCAACGCTTCAGGCACGCCCGGATTCAGGATTCATAATCCCTCCGGCTTACCCGACGTATATGATTTTGCCACGGCTATGGCATTTACATCAGATGGCAAACTATTAGTGGCCGGACGTATACAAAACCCCGATTCTTTTCTGGTAGCCCGGTATACAATTGACGGTGCACTCGATGTTACATTTGGCACCGGAGGTGTAGTCAGGGTCAACTCAGAGTCAAATAATTCAGCACGAGCTTATGGTATGGCCCTCCAAAGTGATGGCAAAATAGTGTTGGCAGGTTGGAACTGGCCTACCACTAAAGATTTTTGTGTAATGCGTTTCAATGCCGATGGCACCTTTGACAACAGCTTCGGCACAGGAGGAAAAGTAACTACACCAATAGGCTCCGGCAACGATCAGGCACGCAATGTGGCCATACAAAGTGACGGTAAAATAGTAGTTACAGGCTTTAGCGTCAATGCCGCCGGCAATGCTGATTATGTAGTAGTTCGTTATACGGCGACTGGTGCACTGGATGGTTCATTTGGTACCGGCGGCAGTGGCATTGTAATAACAGACATCAATGGTTTCGATATACCGGAAGGTATTGCGATCAGTAGCACTGGCGTCATAACAATAGCCGGAACCAGCAATTCAGACTTTCAGGAAACCAGCCATTCAGGCAGTGGAGATTTCACCGTGGTGCGTTATACATCTGCGGGTGTACTTGACGGTAGCTTTGGCGCCGGGGGTATAAGGACTACCGATATCGTCACCGGTTCATACGATGAGGCGCATAGCCTGGCGGTTCAAACCGACGGCCAACTGATAGTGGCCGGCACCACAAAACGCGGCGCCAATAGTGATGTAGTGGTGTTACGGTTGACGACTGCAGGCGCACTGGATGGCACCTTTGGTACCGGCGGTAAAGTAATTGCGAACTATAGCGGCTTTAATTCGGATGATAATTGCCAGAGCGTAGCCCTGCAAAGCGATGGCAAGATCGTAGTGGGTGGCAGCGTTGATGATTTCCCTAACTCAAATAATAAACCATATGGTTTTATGCTGATGCGTTTTACCTATACCGGTACACTCGATGTTACCTTTGATGGAGATGGAAAGGCAGCAGCCGATATAAGCGTTACTGATAATGATAACGGCTTGGTGGTTAAACTGAGAGGCAACCGTATTTACCTGGCTGGTAATAGCGGTCAGCCCACGGATTTTGGGATAGCCGCTTTCCAGAACGATGGTACGCCACTTCCACTGGTGTTATCACAATTCTATGCACAAAAGCAAACCACTAAAGTGGTATTGCAATGGCAAACTACCAGCGAAGAAGAAGTGAAGCAATTTGTTATTGAACGCAGCAATGATGGTAAAACATATAAAGCGATAGGCCAGGTAGCAGCAACCGGCAACAGCACTACCAAAAAGAATTACAACTTTGCCGATCCGTCACCCTTCGTATCTACCAACAATTACTACCGTTTATTAATGATGGATATTGATGGTAATTACAAATACAGCAAAACACTCATCGTTAAATATGATGGCCAGTTAAGCACCGAAATGCAGGTATTCCCAAGCTACGTGAAAGACCTGCTGCAGGTACAGTTGCCTAATGGCTTGAATGGTAACATCAATTTACTGATCATTGACATGAACGGTCGTGTGATAAAGAGAAGCAACCTGGCATCTGATGGTAACGCGCTGTCTACAACAATAGATGTAAGCACCCTGGTAAAAGGCGTTTACGTTTTAAAAGCACAGGTAGGTAATACGTCTGTGATCAGCAGATTTACAAAACAGTAAAGGTTAATGTGCTAATTAGCCAATGTGCTAATATGCTAATTGAATACAAAAAAGCCCCCTCGGTTATGCTGAGGGGGCTTTTCATTTCATTGTATTCTGTATTCTGTCTTTTCATTAGCATATTAGCTAATTATCATTACTTGTCCCGACTTTAGTCGGGATTATCACATTAACCAGCGTGTTCTAATGTCAATTATTAAATATCCGGCAACACTTCCAAATCTGGATTTTTCTTTCTAATATAGCGCTCGAATTACATCCCCTCCTGTGAATTTCTCATTATTTAAGGCTCCAATCTTCCACCACAACTTGTGATTCCCTTTGTATTGCTTACCCATATTCCTTTGAGATAACACGCTTCCAATTTCTATGTGCCTTTGCTTATTTCTAAAGACACAAAATAAAATTTATGAAGAAAGTTACCTCGACTCTCACAATGGCCTTATTATGCCTGTTCCTTAACGCCCAGGTTGGCAACCTGGATCCTACATTTAACGCTTCAGGAACGCCCGGATTCAGGATCGATAATGCCTCCGGTACACCGGACGGATATGAATTTGCAACAGCGATGGCATTTACATCGGATGGCAAAATATTAGTGGCCGGACGTGCTGAAAACGATGCTTATTTTCTCATAACCCGGTATACAATGGACGGCGCCATTGATGGTACATTTGGTACCGGGGGCGTAGTGAAAGCACGCTCAGAGGCAAATAACTCCGCACGAGGGTATGGTATGGCCCTTCAACCCGATGGCAAAATAGTAATGGCAGGCTGGAACTGGCCCAGCACTATAGATTTTTGTGTAATGCGCTTCAATGCCGATGGCAGCTTTGACAACAACTTCGGCACAGGTGGAAAAGTAACTACACCAATAGGCGCCGGCAATGATGAAGGAACCAATGTGGCCCTGCAAAGTGACGGTAAAATAGTGGTGACAGGTTCCAGCTTCAACGCCTCAGGCAATACTGATTATGTAGTAATGCGATATACATCTACCGGAGTAGTAGATAGTACATTTGGAACCAATGGCATTGTAATAACAGACATCAATGCTTATGATATACCGGAAGGTATTGCGATCAACAGCACCACCGGCGCCATAACAATAGCCGGCACCAGCAATTCGAACTATTCCCTTTTGGGAAACCACCATACCGGTAATGGAGATTTCACCGTGGTGCGCTATACATCTTCTGGTGAGCTCGACGGCTCCTTTGGCACAGGTGGTATAGCAACTTTCGATATTAGCTCCGGCTCGGCCGATGCGGCACATAGCCTGGCGGTTCAACCCGATGGCAAATTGATAGTGGCCGGCACTACAGTAAGGACAGTCAATAATAAAGATGTGGTTGTATTACGGCTAACGACCGCCGGCGCACCCGATCCCAGCTTTGGTACAGGCGGCATAGCAATCGAAAATTATGATGGTGTCAATTCAGATGATGATTGCCGTAGCGTAGCCGTGCAAAGCGATGGCAAGATCGTAATTGGCGGCAGCGTTGACGCTTTCCCAAACACAACAGGATTAAACCCCATAGGTTTAATGTTGATGCGTTTTACAACCAACGGTGCACTCGATCCCTCATTTAATGGAGATGGAAAAACAGCAGCCAATATAGCCTGGACAGATAATGATTTCGGCGTGGCAATTGCCCTGAGCGGTAGCCGTATTTACCTGGCCGGTAGTAGCGGTCAACCCAAGGACCTGGCTATAGCTGCTTTCCAGAATAGTGTTGGTGGGGCGCTTCCATTAGTGTTGTCACAATTCTATGCGAATAAACAAACCAGCAAAGTTATATTGCAATGGCAAACCAGCAGCGAAGAAGATGTGAAACAGTTTGTTATTGAACGCAGCAATGATGGTAAAACATATAAAGCGATTGGCCAGGTAGCAGCAACCGGCAACAGCACTACCAAAAAGAATTACAACTTTGCCGATCAGTCGCCCTTTGTATCTACCAACAATTACTACCGTTTATTAATGATGGATATTGATGGCAAATACAAATACAGCAAAACACTCATCGTTAAATTCGATGGCCAGTTAAGCACCGAAATGAAGGTATTCCCAAGCTACGTGAAGGACCTGCTGCAGGTACAGTTGCCCAATGGCTTGAATGGTAATATCAATTTACTGATCATTGACATGAACGGTCGTGTGATAAAGAGAAGCAACCTGGCATCTGATGGTAACGCGCTGTCTACAACAATAGATGTAAGCACCCTGGTAAAAGGCGTTTACGTTTTAAAAGCACAGGTAGGTAACACGTCTGTGATCAGCCGTTTTACAAAACAGTAGGAAATTAATTTGATAATTCGATGATGTGATAATGTGATAATGGAATACAAAAAGCCCTCCCGATTGTCGAGAGGGCTTTTTGTATTTTGTTTTATATATTCAATTATCAAATTATCCAATTATCACATTAGCTAATTATCCCCCCGTGCTTCCATCCCTATACCTCACTTTCTTTTTGCCCGAGTTCTTCTTTTCAAAATCCACTACTTCCTTCGGTTTTGCTACTGCTTTCTTTTCGGTTACCTGAGTGCTTTTTGCTTCATCTTCCAGTTTACCCAGGGTGTACAATTCTGATCGCATTACCCGGCCGCTAACAGGGTCATAGTACTTCCATACCCCATGTTTAATGGCCGCACCTTCATTCTTAATAATAACAGTGCGGTAGGTATCAAATTTGTCCAGGTCTTCCACTTCAAGAGTATCATACTCCTTATCGGGGTTTAATGCTTTCCAGCTTTGTTCCAACCTTAATTGACCATCTTTGGTAAAATAGCGGCAGACACTGTCCTTCAAACCCCATTTATAATATTCTACCCCAACGAGGTCGCCCATCAACGTATACAAACGCCACTCCCCTTCTTTGCGGTTCTTCTCAAACCACCCTTCTTCTTCATAGCCGGGTTCTCCCCGCACCTGGTCATAATGCAGTTTCCAGGGGCCCCACTTCCGGTCAATCTTGTCAACCCGGTTCAGGGTATCGCCCGTTGAAGTAAGTTTATAGGACTTCCATTGGGCAAAACTGCTTATTGAAAACAACAGGAACACAAATAATATCGATCGCATCTTTAACAGGTTTGAAAATGGTAAATAAACAACTTGAACTTCGCAATAATAACGCCAATAAAAAAGTTTAATTGCCACGCAAAACCCTGGTTATAATTAGTTTAACAAGGTAAAATAATTTTTGCAAATATTTGTAAGGGCATGAAATACAATCTAAAAGACAGCATTTTCTACCTTGCTGCCATACTTATATCAGCCTGCAATCCTTTTCAACAGGTGAAGGATGCCGCAAAGGCAATAAAGACCAGCGACAGTATCATGACAGAGTTTAATAAAGTAAATGAGGAAATTAAGCAGGCAAACGAGTCTTTCAAAAAGAGCACCGACTCTCTGGAACAGCATTATGACAGCATTTCAGCTAAAGTATCAATGCCCGGGGAAATTCAACGCAACAAAGGTACCGGGGCCATACAATGATCTTTTACCTGCCAATCAAAAACTGTAGCGCCAGTTCATATCCTTTCAGGCCCAGGCCAATAATGCTTCCGGCCGATTTACCTGAAACGTGGGATAATTTCCGGAATTCTTCGCGCGCGTGTACATTGGAGATATGTACTTCTACCACCGGCGTTTTAATGCTGGCTATGGCATCGCCAATAGCTACTGAAGTGTGCGTATAACCGCCGGGGTTCATAATAATGCCATCAAAGTCGAACCCTACCCGTTGCAATTCATTGATCAGTTCGCCCTCAACATTGCTTTGGTAATAATGAATATCAACCTGGGGGTATTTGCCTTTTAAGGTTACCAGGTAATCTTCGAATGAGGTACTGCCGTAAATACCGGGTTCGCGTTTACCCAACAGGTTCAGGTTGGGTCCATTGATGATAGCTATTTTCATAACAGATATTAAAAAGGGTGAGCCTTCTTTCAGAAGAAGACCCACCCTTATGTTAAAAGGAGGTTTCCCCTTTTGTATTAGTTCATATGTTTTTTGATCATACTAATAAAATCATCAAACAGGTAACGGCTGTCATGCGGACCAGGCGTGCTTTCGGGGTGGTATTGCACCGAGAAGGCCGGTTGATCTTTCAGTCTGATACCTTCGATAGAATTATCGTTCAGGTTCATGTGCGTGATCTCAACATGCTTTGCCTTTTTAACAGACTCCGGATCAACCCCAAACCCATGGTTCTGGGTGGTTATTTCGCACTTGCCGGTAACCAGGTTCTTAACCGGGTGGTTCAGTCCGCGGTGGCCGTGATGCATTTTAAAGGTAGAAATATCATTGGCCAATGCCAGCAACTGGTGACCGAGACAAATTCCAAAGGTTGGCTTTTTCTCTTTCAACACATCTTTTACCGTTGCAATAGCATAATCCATAGCTGCAGGATCGCCGGGACCATTGGAAATAAAATATCCGTTGGGCGCAAACGCCTTTAATTCAGCGATGGGTGTTTTAGCGGGAAATACCTTTACATAAGCACCCCGTTCTACCATGCATGTGAGAATATGCTGTTTGGTCCCAAAATCCAGTACGGCAATTTTAACCGGTGAATTAGGATCGCCCAAAGTGTAAGGTTCGGTAGTGCTTACCTTGCTAGCCAGCTCAAGCCCTGCCATGCTGGGCACTTTTGCCAGCTCCTTCTTGAGTTGCTCAACATCCAGTATTTCAGTTGATATAATACAATTCATGGCGCCTTTTTCACGCACATGCGTTACCAGGGCCCGGGTATCGACCCCTTCAATACACACTATGTTATTTTTTATCAGGTACTGATCGAGTGATTCAGTAGCCTGTTTGCGACTATATTGCTCTTCCAGGTTGCGACCGATCATGCCACGGATCTTTACACTATCCGACTCAACATCAGTGTCTTTCGTCCCATAATTGCCCACATGCACATTGTTCATGATAACGACCTGGCCATAATAACTGGGATCGGTAAATACTTCCTGGTAACCGGTCATTCCGGTGTTAAAACAAATTTCACCGGCTGTAGTGCCAACTTTTCCAAAGGCTTTGCCATAATGAACAGAGCCATCTTCCAACAGCAGTACAGCGGGTTTTTGAAGCGGATTCGACATTGCTCTAAAAAAATTTTACAAAGAAAAACAATAATTAACTATCTCATTTCATTAATTTTTCACAGGACCGGGAAAACTAGAAGTCGGATGTCCGAAGTCGGATGTCGGAAGTCGGATGTCGGAAATACAGGTTCTTCAAATTTCGGACTTCTGACTTCAGACTTCTGACTTCAGACTTCAGATTTCAGATTTCAGATTTCAGACCTCTGACTTCAGACTTCAGATTTCAGACCTCTGACTTCAGACTTCTGACTTCAGATTTCAGACCTCATTCCAAAAAGGGCAAAAAAAAGCAAGACCTGTAACAGTCTTGCTCCATTATTAAAACCAATTCGATCATTTTTACTTTGCTGCTTTTTTAGCTGGCTTTTCTTCTGATGCTTTTTCTTCGGCAGGAGCGGCCTCATCAGTAGCTTTTTTGCGGCTACCACCACGACGTGTTTTCTTCGCAGTTTCTTTAAGCTCACCTTTTCCTTTACCGTAGATCTCATTAAAGTCAACCAGTTCAATCATAGCTGTTTCAGCGTTGTCACCTACGCGGATACCCAACTTAATAACGCGGGTATAACCACCAGGACGACCACCGATCTTCTCGGCAATAGGTCCGAATAATTCGGCAACGGCCTCTTTCTTCTGCAGGTAGCTGAATACTACACGGCGCTGATGGGTTGAATTTTCCTTGGCTTTTGTGATCAGCGGCTCAATAAATTTGCGCAAAGCTTTTGCTTTTGCCAGGGTGGTATTGATACGCTTGTGTGTAATCAGTTCACAAGCCAGGTTCTTCAGCAACGCCTTCCTGTGTGATGACGTTCTGCCCAGATTGTTGATTTTGTCTCCGTGACGCATGACGATTGATTTTTATCGGTTACACCGTGTCAGGAATTGTAACCTACTTATTAATGATGTCTGAGGTCTGAAGTCTGAAGTCAGATAGAGTCTGTATTTCAGACCTCCGACTTCAGACTTCCTACTTCAGTTTTAAAGTTCTTCTTTG
>DASUVL010000907.1:0-4093 GCA_036379015.1 Niastella sp. | reverse complement strand
AGCTTACCGTAGTGCCTTTGGAGCAGATCACCGCCTCCAATTCTTCGGCCGTGACTGCCAGCCTGCATATTGTACAGGAAAAAGAAACTTTGTATAGTATTGCGAAAAAATATAGTATTACAGTAGAACAACTCAGAGACTGGAATAAACTGGCTGGTAATGGCCTGAAGACCGGACAGGAACTGGTTATATACAAAAACTGATTTATGGGTGATATTCGCGTACACGACAAACAATTTGAACCATACCTGAGCGCTGCAACGATTGCTGACCGGATAAAAGATATTGCCGGGAAACTGAATAAAGATTACACCGGCAGAAAGCCATTGTTCATAGCTATTTTGAATGGCTCTTTTATGTTTGCGTCCGACTTGTTTAAGGAGCTTGCCATTGATGCGGAAATTTGTTTTATTAAGCTCGCTTCTTATAAGGGAACAAAATCAACCGGCCATGTAATTACGGCTATTGGTCTCGATATGGACCTCTTTGGCCGGGATGTGGTTATCGTAGAAGACATCGTGGACACTGGTAAAACCCTCAGCGAATTTTTGCCACAACTACGGCATCAGCAACCTGCCTCATTAAAAATCGTAGCGCTGCTGCATAAACCTGAAGCAACGGTATTTCCCATTGCCATCGATTACCTTGGATTTTCTATCCCCAATAAATTTGTTGTTGGGTACGGCCTGGATTATGATGGATTGGGTAGAAATATTCCGGAAATTTTTAAGTTGATAGAATAATACCTGGTATGTTATTAAGTTTAATCTGTTAACGGGCTTGGCTTGTTAACTGCTAAACTGTGTAATCTACATCAACATATTTGAAAACTGCTATCGCCATATTAACCTCATTCCTGTGTATTATATCCGCGCATGCTCAATACTATTTGCGTGGGGAAGTCAGGGACGAAAAGAATAATCTTCTGTCGAATGCACGCATTTTGCTTCATTCAACCGGTTACATTTACTCATCAGGCAGCAGCGGCTCATTTGGTATAATGACCAACAAACGGCTGGACTCCATTACCATTTCCCTGGATGGCTATCAATCGATATCGGTAAAACTGGAAACCGCCAAATACCACTCCCTTGTTCTAAAAACATTGCACACATCAGCCAACCTGCAAAAGAACCGGTTGCTTTCATTTACCAGGAATTTAAAACCTGGCGACAGGCGTAACTGGACAATAGGCACAGAAACTTATAATTCATTACTGGAAAATGATTTTGTACAGGCAGATAAATATCCCGAAACCGGGTTTGCTATAAATACAGACAAGGCATCGTACAGCAATGTGCGCCGTTTTCTGAATATGAATACTACGGTACCACCCGATGCGGTTCGCACAGAAGAGCTGTTGAACTATTTTAGTTTTGAATACGTTGCCCCTCCCCGTGATAGCATATTCGGTTTTCAATCCTATTTATCGGGATGCCCCTGGAATAAGACAAACCAGTTGCTCTCCCTGCATATTTCAGCGCGCAAACTGGAATCGGAAAAAATACCTCCCAGTAACCTGGTCTTTCTGATAGATGTTTCCGGTTCAATGGATATGCCCAATCGCCTGCCTTTGCTAAAATCGGCCTTTTCATTACTGGTGAATAACCTGCGCGATAAAGACACCATTTCTATTGTTGTATATGGCAGCACCATAGGTGTTTGGTTACAGCCTACATCGGGCAAGGAAAAAGAAAAGATCCGGAAATCTATTGAGGAACTATATCCGGGCGGATCAACACCCGGAGAATCAGGAATAAGAATAGCGTATAATGTTGCCAAGAGCCAGTTCATAAAGGGCGGCAATAACCGCGTAATACTGGCAACCGATGGTGATTTTAATGTGGGGCAAACAAGCGAAGATGAACTGGAAAAACTGATCACCCTGCACCAGCAATCGGGTATTTACTTAACCTGTTTGGGCGTAGGCATGGGTAATTATAAAGATTCGAAACTGGAGGTGCTGGCGAAAAAGGGGAATGGGAATTTTGCTTACCTCGATAATGAGCGCGAAGCAGAAAAAGTATTGGTGAAAGAGCTGACTCAAACGCTGTACAGCGTAGCTGATAATGCGTTCCTGAATATTCACTTCAATCCTGACCTGGTGAAGCAATACCGTTTAATAGGGTTTGATAATAAATGGAAGGCGTTGGTTGATTCGGTCAATGAACTCGATGGGGGAGAAGTGGGATCTGGTCATTCGGTTGTTGCCTTGTTTGAAATAGACCCGGTTTTTGCCGAAGGGCAGCCTGTAACCCCAAAGGGTAAACTGGCTAATATCAATGTACGATACGAGTTGCCCAACGATACCTTGCATCGTACTACCACCTATCAATGCCCTTACATAGTTACACCTTTTAATAGTTTACCATCAACCTACCGGTTTGCATCTTCGGTGGCCATGTTTGCCGCCTTGTTGAAAGATTCAAAATATGCCCGCACTTATAGCTGGACGGATGTAATAAAGCTGGCTACTGAGTCAGAAGATACACATGACGCCATTCAACAGGAGTTCATTACCATTATTGAAAAGGCGAAGAAGATATACGGGAAGGAGAAGAAGAGAAAAAAGATAATGTGATAATTTGCTGATGGGCTAATCTGCTAATGACGCAGAACGCCGAACGCCAAACGCATAACGCATTGTCGGTTATAAAAAACAAAACGCGGAACGAAGCATTGAGCTTTATGCGTTCCGCGTTAAGCATTAAGTGTTGAGCGTTTATGAAAACATCTCTCTCACTTTGTCGAAAAAGCTTTTATCAGATTTTTCAGGTTGCGGTTTGAAGTTGGGTGAATTGTTCAGCTTTTCCATCATGGCTTTCTCTTCTGCTGAAAGCTGTTGCGGCGTCCACACAAGCACATAAATAAGCTGATCCCCTTTTTCGTATGAGTTTACGCCGGGGAAACCTTTTCCTTTCAACCGGAATATTTTTCCGGCCTGGGTGCCTGGTGGTATTTTGATCTTGGCCCGGCCATCGATGGTAGGCACTTCTACAGATGTACCAAAGCAGGCATCAGGGAACGAAAGATTCAGTTCGTACGCCACATTTAATCCATCGCGATGTAATTCTTTATGTTGTTCTTCCTCTATTAAAACGATCAAATCGCCGGGAGGGCCGCCGCGTTCACCGGCATTACCTCTGCCGCCCAGGCTCAACTGCATACCTTCCTGTACACCGGCCGGAATATCGAGCGTAACGGTTTCTTCACCGTATACCCGTCCTTCCCCTTTACAGGAACCGCATTTAGCGGTTACTACCGAACCCTCGCCATTACAGGCCGGACACGTAGTAACCGTTTGCATTTGACCGAGGAATGTATTGGAAACCCGACGAACCTGTCCGCTGCCGCCGCAGGTGCTACATGTTTGCACGCTGCCTTTATCTTTGGCGCCGCTGCCATGACAGGTATTACAGGGTACATGCTTTTTAACTTTTACCTGTTTGGTAACGCCTTTGGCAATTTCCTCATAGGTGAGCTTGATTTTTATGCGAAGGTTACTGCCGCGCACACCACGCATCCGCTGACCACCTCTTCTGCCGCCACCACCGAAAAAGCTACCAAAAATATCGTCGCCGAAAATATCGCCAAACTGGCTGAAGATATCTTCCATATTCGCACCGCCACCACCACCACGGCCATTGCCCTGCACACCTGCATGTCCAAAGCGATCATATTGAGCCCGCTTGTCGGCATCGCTCAACACTTCATAGGCTTCCGCGGCTTCCTTAAATTTTTCTTCGGCGGCTTTATCGCCTGGGTTACGGTCGGGGTGAAATTGCATGGCTACCTTGCGATAGGCCTTTTTAATTTCATCCTGGGCAGAACCTTTGGAAACACCTAATATTTCGTAATAATCTCTTTTAGACATAAAAAAAACTAATGAGCTAATTTGATAATATGATAATGTGATAATTGAAATGTGCTAATGGGCTTTGTGCAACAATTCGATAATCTTCAGGCGCTTTGTATTTGTGTATTGAAGGCCGCGCCGAGGCATTATCATATTATCACATCAGCTAATTATCACATTATTTCCCTACTACCACTTTGGCAAACCGGATAATTTTATCATTCATGTAATATCCTT
>DASUVL010000906.1:0-3510 GCA_036379015.1 Niastella sp. | reverse complement strand
CGATCCGGCTTTTTCGGTAACACCACCCAATAATTATTCAAAGAATGGATACATAACCGGTAATTCCACTTACAAGAATATTTCGCCTATTGCTATTTCTGCAGGTATTTACCTGGATGGTAGCAGCAATGTAACGGTAGTTGATAATGAGTCCTATAAAAATGGGGTGGGTTTATCGGTAGGCAATGAACAATCCAACAGCACCAGCGGCGGGCACCTGATACATAGCAATGTGTTCAGGGATAACCTGGGCGCCGGTATGTATTATGGCAGTACCAATCCTACTTCCATGGTTCAGAATTGCGTGGTAAAATGGAATACCATACAAAATAATTATATCCTTGATTCGGTACTCAGGGCCAAAGCCAATAACCAGTATGGTATTACCAATGCATCGCAACGATACACTGAGTTAAACGTGAACCGGTTGCAAAACAGCACGTTTGAAGAAAATACCATTGAGTCACTATCAAACATAGTCCTGGGATTTTATTATGCACAGTCAGGACTTACATTCAGGTATAATGAATACTTTGTTATCAGCGGCGATGCCTGCCAGGCTACATTTGTACGGGATAATAATAATGACGGCTCCATCAGTTTACCAGTCGATAGTATTTTTACCACATTTCATCGGTATGCGAAACTAACCGGGTATGACCAAACTTCAAGCTGTGAAGGGCAGGTGTACAGTGCCACCGGATGCGGTACGTCCGGTGCGAGAATTATGGTGGCTGTACCGGCATTACAACAGGAAGCTTTGTATAAAATTGCGGTTGCGCCCAATCCGGTTATAGACAATGTGGCTGTTTCGGTAGGCATGCAGCAGGAAGGGGTAGTGAGGCTTGCATTGTATGATATGCAAGGCAGAGTGTTGTATAGCAAACAGCAACAATTGTTGGCGGGCAATCATAAACTGTCATTGTATAACATCAGGCAGCAAGGAGTAACATCCGGCGTATATATGCTGCAGGTAACCACACCATTCGAAAAGAAGACCATCAAATTGCTGGTTAAGTAACGCTAAACGCAAAACGCTGAATGCAAAACGCTTAATGCAGAACAAGACCTGGCAGGTGCATAGCAGTAACTTAAATGTTCAGCGTGCCAAAATGCACCTGCCAGGTCTTTCTTCCAGGGTGAGCCCTCCGCCAACCGGAGAAGGCTCACCTTTTTTATTCATGGATCACCAGTTGTGAATCAAGAATGATCTTATAGTAAGTAGTGTTTGCCGTGTCTTTATCATTTTTGGATAAAAGCTCCAGTAAAATTTCCGTTGCTTTCTGTCCCTGTAAATAAGGGAATTGTTCAACAGAAGCCAGTGGCGGAAAAGCTGTATAATTACTGATAGGGAGGTTGGCGTAACTAACGAAGCTCATTTCTTTGTTGATCTTTCTGTTATTTTTCAGCGCGCATTGTACCGCATCCATGGCTACGTAATCATTAAACGCTACAATGGCGGTTGGCTTTCTTTTCGATTTGAGCAGCTCTTCTGTTGCACGATAGGTGCCTTCGGTAGTTAAATCGGTATTGACTATTAACGAAGGATCAAACTTTAACCGGCTTTTTGTCATAGCCTGCTGATAGCCCTGCTTTCGTTCCTGGCTCGCAAATAATTTTTCGGGGCCGTTGATCATACCTATTACCCGGTGTCCTTTTTTAAATAAATAGTTGATGGCTTGTATAGTGCCCGAAGCCATATTACAGGCTACGTAATGAATATTGGTCATGTTGGGTATACGATCAAAAAACACTACCGGAATATTGTATTTCTTCAAAGCTTCAAAATGATCGTAATGGGTCGTATTTTTTGAAATGGAAACGATCAGACCGTCTACCCGGTGGTTCTTCATGGTTTCAACAATTTTCTTTTCCCGGTCTTCATTGTCGTGGCTTTGACCGAGCAATACCGTGTATTTGTTTTTTTCGGCAGTATCTTCAATACCACTGATAGAGGCGGAAAAGAACAACTCGGAAAGTTCAGGTAAAATAACGCCTATAGTGTACGTTTTTCGTTGTTGAAAGAATAACGCTGTTTGATTTGGTTCGTAGTTTAGTTGTTTGGCCAATTCCTGCACTCTTGTTCTTGTACGCAAGCCAATACCCGGGTGTCCGTTTAATGCACGTGAAACGGTAGAAGCCGATATGTTTAATTGTTTGGCGATTTCCATTATAGTGGGCAGTTTGGCGGACATCGTGCAGATTTTTACTTAAGATAGAATATTTTAGGTTAACATAATGACCCGTGGCTGCAAAATCATGCAAACGCTTGCATGTTCTTTTTGTTGAATTAATGTTGAAATTTAGCGTAAACCAAGACTGCTATGAGCCCTTTCAAAAAAACTCATGTTCTTTTATTACTGTTGTTTACCGTAATAAATGCACAGGCGCAGGAACATACTGTTACCGGCAAAGTTACTTCGGCCCGAACAGGAGAGCCTTTACCCAACGTTACCATATCATTTCCCTCACTTTCAAAGGGTGTCACTTCAAATGAAGAAGGGGTATTCATTGTTTCACTTCCTGCTAAAAATATAGCGATCTCGGTAAGTTCAGCCGGTTTTTTATCCATGAACCTGGTAATCGGCGCTACGCAATCAACTATCTTTTTGCAGTTACAGGACGATCCCAAAAAACTGGATGAAGTGGTAGTGGTAGGATACAGTGATAAAAAGAGAAGCGAATTAACAAGCGCCGTGCAGGTAATAGATGCTAAAAAACTGAAAGATGTTACGGCCGGAAATATTGGTGCTATGCTGCAGGGTAAGGTAGCCGGTTTACAGGTAATTAATAGCTCCGGCGTACCTGGCGCCACGCCTGAGATCAGGTTGCGTGGTATTTCTTCTGTGAATGCCTCTCAAACACCCTTGTTTGTTGTTGACGGTATCATTGGCGGAAGCTATGATCCCAATGATGTGGAAAGTGTAACGGTTTTAAAAGATGCAGGCGCCACGGCCATGTATGGGTCGCAGGCAAATGGAGGTGTTATTATCATTACCACCAAAAAAGCAAAATCGGGCAAAACCCGGTACGAAGCAAGAATTACCACGGGTTTTCGTACCCCTGATTTTGGTGAAATGGACATGATGAACGGAAAGGAATTGTATAATTATCAGAAAGAGTTGTATCGCGACTATATTCCAACAGATACCGGCAATTCCCACAAAATTGATATCCTGAAGTTTTATAGTGAAAGACCTTTAGAACTTCGTGACCAGGACCATAACTGGCTGACTACTATTTTCAAGCCGGCCATTATGCAGAATTATTATTTCTCCGTGTCGGGGAAAACTGAAAAAAGTGATTACTATCTCGGCCTGTCATATTATAATGAAGATGGTACGTTTATGAATACCAACTTTCAGCGCATTAACATGCGGGGTAATTCCACGCTACGGTTAAATAAAAATATCAGTGTTACCAATAATATTAACCTGAACGCATCAAAGGGTAATGGCTACGATTACAACGACATCTATTATGCATATTTGAATGTGCCCTGGGATAATC
>DASUVL010000905.1:0-11525 GCA_036379015.1 Niastella sp. | reverse complement strand
GAAGATAGGAGATAACCCAAACACCATTAATTCCAACTCACTCTTAGAACTGGAAAGTACCAGTAAGGGATTTTTGCCGCCCCGCGTAGCATTGAACAGCACCGCTTCCGTTTCGCCATTGACCGGTACGGTAACGCCCGGTATGATGGTATACAGCACCGGTGGTACATTAGCCGATGGTTATTATTACTGGAATGGATCAGCCTGGAAATTGGTTGCTACCAGCCTGCTGAACACTGTGACCAAATCGGCTACTACCACCCTGACCAAATCAGAAACATTTGTATTGGCCAGCAATGATATTACGCTGACATTACCTGTTGTAACTGCTTCTGATAACGGGTTGAGCATTACGGTTAAGCATGTTGGCTCCCATACCGACCTGGTTACCGTTAAAGGTAACAGCGGCGCCACCATTGATGGGGATACAATAAGTAACTTAACCCGGTATGTTGGGCAGACTTTTGTTGCCAACGGTGGTAACTGGGTGATAAAAAATAAAGATAAGAAAACAGAAAACCTGCTTGATGTGAATGCAAACAGCAGCTGGACTACTCTGCAAGAGGTGGTTGAATACCTGAATGCTCATATGACAGCTCCCACTTTAGTGCGGTTAAATGAAGAAACATATAATGTAGCGGCTACCCTCACGATTAACCTGTCGTACCCGGTTACGTTCCAGGGGCCATCCTATGGCCATTCTACCGTGGCGGCTTCCAGCGGTTTATCGGGCAAACCCATGTTCCGCTGTGTATCTTCCTGTTATTTTAAAATGTTGGCGTTTGATGCCACTACTTTATCGGGTTATGGAACATCCGCACAAGAAGATGCTATCCATTTTGCAGGTAGTAACACGTATAATGAAATTAAAGATTGCACTTTTGAACGATTCTATAATACGATCTTCGATTCAACCAATGCCGAAATATGGGTGTTTGAAACAGATATTTCCAACGCCCGGCGCAGTGGGATCATGATACACGGCAATGTGGCAGGGGTAACCGTGAAAGTGGCCGAAACAGATTTTATTGGTTGTGCAAGAGGCATCAATTTAGATAAGGCTTCCAATGCCACTATTCAGTTAACATCGGGTGGATATTATAATGCCACGGCTACTGATACTGCTATTGTATACAATCCTGCCTCCTTTACTGGTTTTACAAGTATTGCCATTACCGGTAATTCCTGGAACAATACCGGGAAATATATCGAAGGATTCGATTTTACCCGTACCGATGGCCGGGATGCCAACGCGATCGTTGAAAGCAATGCCGGTATGGGTGATAAAAAACCATACGCATACATTACTGTATTGAACAATACAACAAATTTTGTAACTATATCACCCGCCAATACCTGGGTTAAAGCCGACTGGGGTTCCAATACAAGTGCCACCACCTGTAAATGGACAATCGTTAATAACAAGATCACCTTTCAACCTACGAATAAACGGAATGGCTGGTTCACGATCACCGGCAATTTGTCGGTTGATAATGCCAACCGCGTAATCTCCATTGGTATTGTGAAAAATAATGCAAGTTCAACCAGGTTTGGTGAAACTACCATCAGGACAAATACGAGTAACCAACCTTATTCCTTTGCATTTGTGGTGTATTTAGAAGATATTTCTCCTACTGATTACTTTGAAGTGTTTGTTACCTCCACCAGCAACAACGATCAGATAAAGATCCAGGATCTTCAATGGCTGACCAATACCCAATAGCATGTAAATGTTTGTAATGATAAACAATTGTTTTAACCATTGAATAAACCTGACAATATGAAACGGATGATACTACCTGTTGCCTTGCTACTGACAGGGGTTGCTGCCAATGCGCAGGACGCGTTGGTCAACAACGGCAACCTGCAGGTGCACTCCGGTGCCTCTTTTTGTAGCTATGGTGGTTTTACCAACGCCAGCTCCGGTTCGTTGGTGAATAACGGGAGCTTATATATAAAAGGAAATGTAACCAATGACCAGGTTACAATGACGGCCGGTATGGGTGTATTGTACCTGAACGGCAGTACTGCGCAGGCAGTAAATGGCGCTCAGGCATTGAAAACGTATCAGCTGGTCACTAATAATGCCGCTGGTATTACTTTGAATAATAACCTTAGCGTAGCCAATGTGCATACGTTCACCAATGGAATGATTATGACTTCCGCTACGCCCAATTATTTAATTTATGAGGCAGGTGCTTCGTATACCGGTGATGCCGATAACCGGCACGTAAACGGATGGGTAAAAAAGCTGGGTAGCACATCGTTTGCATTTCCAGTGGGCAACAATAGTTATGAACGCCCGGTTACTGTAAGCAATTTATCAGCAACCAGCGAACTCGATTGCAGATATCGCGCTGCTACGCCCAATTCAACTAATGTTCAATCGCCCATATTGCTGGTAGATCCCAATGAATATTGGGAGATCAATAAAGTAAGCGGTGGAACGGCGCAGGTTACGCTGAACTGGGATAACAGCAAGGTTGCTTTCCCCCATTATTTGTTGTCAGATATCAGGGCCACTTATTATAATGCCGGCAACTGGATAAATGAGGCTGGTTCGGCCTCGGGCGATGTTACTACTACCGGTAGTATAACCTCCAATGCAGTGAGCTCGTTCGGTTATTTCGCCATCGGCAGTATCGGATATGTACTTCCTATGCATTTTATCAGTGTAGTCGCCCAGCGTAAAACGGGCGCTACGGTCGTGCGGTGGAAAACAGCCCAGGAAACAAATGTTGAACGGTATGAAGTAGAACGGCTTAACGCCAGCGGAAACTTTAGCAGGATAGGTTTTGTAAAAAGTCATAACAGTCAGGCTGAAAGTGAATATGAATATATCGACGGCTTGCCTTTGACAGGTACTACCATGTATCGCATCCGGGCGGTTGATTTGGACGGGCAGGAGCTCTATTCCCGCATTGTCTCTGTTTCTGAAAACAACAACGCCGCGTCCTTCCTGGTACTGAATAATCCGGCTCACGAAGCTATTTACCTGTCGTGCTCTGCCGCATACAAAGGGATGTATCAATATGAGCTATTCAGTACATCGGGACAGTTAATGCAAAGCGGACCATTGTATATTAACGGTATTGATATTGTAACCATTCCGCTGACCATGAAAACATTGCCGGGCATTTACCTGTTGAACATCAGGAACGAAGAACGCCGGTTTACGAAAAAGATCATGGTGAAATAAGAAATAAGAGGTAGGAGGTAAGAAGTCAGAAGATCTTGTATTTCCTACCTCCTACTTCTTACTTCATACTTCTTATAGTTGAAAAGTAGGATGTAAGAAATAGATATAGGTATATACATAAGTAATAGGTATAGGACATATATAAGGATCAAGGACAACATCAGGACACAGCCATCCGTCATCGCACGGGTGGCTTTTTGTTTTTATAAGCAAGCCTTGCAAATAAACCGGGATACAATAAAAACGCCCCTGCAAGAGGGGCGCTTTCGTCAGCATATAGTGTTGGTTAGTAAGCGAATTGGAAGGCTTGTTGCCGGGTACACATTTCTATATTCCTAATCCTGATTTCATTTTTTCGAAAAACGACTTTTTAACTGCTTTTTGTCGGGGGGTGTACAGTTGTTCAACCCGTTGCATAATGACGCCCATTTTATCGGGGCTCAGGGACGATTTAACCACATAATCCAACGCACCCTGTTGCTGCGCTTCATTGCCCACCACGCTATTTTCCTGTCCGGAAATAATATACACCATAATGTTGGCATTGATTGCTTTGATCTTTTTCAACACTTCAATACCATTCATGCCTTCCATATTATAATCCATGAACACAAGCGCCGGCTGATCTTTGATCTGATCCAGGCACTCATCTCCGGCATTAAAAGAGGTCATATCGCTATAACCCAGGTTGCGCAAGAACTGCTCATACAAGGTAAGGCAAAATATATCATCATCTACAATAAATATCTTCATATCCGGATACAGCGCCATGGTTATAGGGTTTTAGAGATACAATGGTTTAATTAATGGGTCACCGGGCATACTTTCCCGGCATAACCTATGTTACAAAAAACGCTTTTTGAATCAGGCTATTGCAGCTTATTATTTGGTAAGAATAAAACTAATACTTGTATTAGCCGCCAGGTAAGTGTTTGTGCTTAAAGCTGAATGCTTAACGCCTAATGCTTAACGCTAAAAGCCGTTCCGTGTTTGGTATTCTGTATTCTGCGTTTCGCATTAAGCGTTCTGCGTTCAGCTATTCTATAACAATTGGTTGCACATAGTGGTTGTCGCCATACCGGATAGCTATTTTATAAATACCCCTATCGAGGTGATGCGGCAAATGCACCGTATGCGTTGAGTGGAGGTCGGAATGAAATAAGAAGTGTTTAAATACCTGCTGGCCGGCGAGTGAATATATGTGTATGGTGAAAACACACTGCTCTATATTATAGAGCTGCAGCCAGAACTTTTTCTGTGATACCAGGTTAGGGTATACAGTTATACGTTGAGTACGTTTTTTTGATTGCTCGGTTTGTGTTTGCTCGGTTTGTGGCAAGGTGGTCATAGGAAATGGACTGTTAGGGAAATGCTATTTGTTGTGCGCGATGAAGTTAACACTTATCCTGAATGGCCACAATAGTATTTATTCGAATTTTATCCGTTTTCCATCCTTTATCCCCGCTGTATTAGAGCAATATTAATATGAGATAATAAATCGGTTATGCTACCATGGTATTTACTGTAAGCTATGTTTTATTTACTGCTGGTAGTTGCAGAATATCCTGTGTTAATTGCGTGTTATTTAATATTTTATTATGCGTATCTGTTCGCTGGCAATATTCTTTTGCCGCAAATACCTGCAAAATGAATTGATCAATGTTGTACTCCCTGATAAGTAAAAGGTAGCGTTTTGCCAGGCTGCCCAGCAATTCGGATGCATATCTTCCATCCATATAATGGCATTGTGCGCCGGTTCGCCAGGTATTTCCGGTACACTGTCTACCAGGAGCTTAAGCATAGTTAGAACAGCCTCATAGTCGGGATGTAATTCCAGTATACCAAAGTATTCCTGACCGTTTTGTAAAGCGATTTCCTTTAATGCATTGAACAGTTCGATGCTGGATTCATCACCCACGAAAAAATGATGCGTAGCCTGCGTGTTATACCAGTTTTTTGCCCAGGTAATGTCTTCTGGCTGATCGTCGACTGCAGGCATTAGGTGGCTGTGTTCCGGTTCTTCAGGCTGCCTGTCGGTTATTTGTTTAGATATATGGAACATGGTTTATGTTTTGTTTACGAAACAGTTATTTTACCTTTACAAAAGTAGAAAGGGATTACCTGGGTATTTTTACACAATTCGGATAAATATTTACATTAAACGGATTAATATGGGTGCATATGTGTATGATGAAAAAGGGCGGCAGTATAATGTAGGGGATATGTTTTCAAATCAAATGGTAGAGCAGTCGCTTGTTACTGAAAGAAGGGAAGTGTTTAGCTTTCCTTTCGGTAATGCAGAAATGGTACAGCTTGCTTTTTCAGGCATTTATATTGTGTATGGAGATATGGTCCTGTTTGATACTCAAAGATTGAAATTTGAGATAACCGGCGATATAGACCTTGTGGAAATGCATTTTACATTACAGGGTCATGGCATGATGAAGAACCTGATTTCCGGAAAGGAACATCATTTCAAAACCAACGAACATAACATGCATTATGCCCCCCTGTTTGCCGGTACGGGGCAGTATGGCGGAACTGTTGACCGGTATAAATTTTTCGAAGTACATTTTACCACCCGTTTTTTCTTTGAGCTGGCCAGGGACAGCAGTCCCTCGCTGATGCAGTTTGCCGATAAGATCGCAAAAGGAAGTGAAAATGATCTGAGCCGGAATAACATGCCCATTTCGTTTGCCATGCACCAGTGCATCAACGAGATCATGAATGCTAACTTTACCGGCGGTTTGAAATTGATGTTCCTGCAATCAAAATGTATTGAACTGCTCACCTTACAAGCCCAGATGTATGAAGACGCGGCCTGTAATTCTTCACCCATTATATATAAACCAGGCCACGATACCGATAGTATTCACTTTGCCCGGGAATACCTGTTGCAAAATGCCGCACAACCACCTTCCCTGACCGAGCTGGCAAAGATTGCAGGTATCAATGAATTTAAATTAAAGCATGGTTTTAAAGCCCTGTACAATAATACGGTGTTCGGTTACCTGACCGATTATAAGTTAAACCAGGCGCGTGAACTGCTTGTTAGCAATTTACCCATTAAAGAAGTGGCCGACCGGCTGGGTTACTCTTCTGTGCAGCACTTCACCAGCGCGTTCCGCAAAAAATTTGGTTGTCCGCCCGGAAAGGTGAAGAAGGGATGATGGAGAATCGTCAATGGTGAATCGCGAATCGGTCCCCCGACGAGTCGGGGCTGGCGTGTGAAATCGTCAATCGGCAATCACCGGTAACTGTATTCCATTATCACATCATCTCATTAACCTTCTGGAGTCGCCAGATCTGGATATAAGGAAAGCAGTTGCCTGCACAGCATTCATCCGGTTTCTGTTTAGGCCGTCCGCAATCGCACCAGAATTGTTGATTGGCGAATAGCATATACGCATCCAGTCCTCTTGCCATGCCTTTTACAATTTTTTCGGGGCCACTTGCCTGCATTACTTCCCAGCCAAATTTACCGGGAACATCTTCCAGTTTGTTATTTACATAAAAGCGCCAGGGATGTTTGTGTGTTTGATCGGCCCAATATGCTTTTAAGTCGGTGGTATTTCTGTGATCAAGTGTTAACAGCGCGGCATGATAGCCATCGCATACCGAAACTAAAAACACACTAAACCCGCGTTCTTTACCAACCCGGGCAAGCAAGGTGTTCCATAAGCTTTTTTCCAGGGCAACCGGTTGCAGGCCGCGCGATACCGGGTCTGCTTTTGTAATTGGCACCCATTCGCCTTTGCGCATGGATAAAAAGCGAACGGTATCATAACTGCGGATAAAATAACTATCCCTCAGCCGTTTGGCCAATGCAGTAATATCATTATTCATGAAATTGCCGTTTAAAACGGTCTTGCGGCTATACAGGCTATCGGGTATGGAAGATTCGCCAAACAGCAAATAATCTAAACCTGCCCTTACGGTGTTAATACATTTATGGCGGTAACCGGGGCGCCAGTTTGAATCTTTGGGCTGCTCTTCCAGGGAAGCGTTAGCGAGAAAAAATTGTTTAATGCGTTCTACGTCCTCAATGGAGAATACAGGTGTGCGGAGTAGGGAGTCTTTTTTTACAATGGAGTTCGTGCTTGTTTGACCATTTCCGGGCGTATTAAAAGCCATATGCAAGGAACCGGACAAAACAGCTACGATAACGGGGTACAGGATCAGAAAGTGGAATTTCATAAGGTATTTGGATTTTCAGCACTGTAAAATTAGTAAGAAGCCCGTTGTGGTAAAGGGAATTTTATAAATATTTTTTAGTAAGATTATCAATCTTCTGTTGAATACCCCCTTTTTCTGGTTGCGTTTTGGCCAAATTATAAGCTTTTTGATAATAGGATAATGCCTTTTGATTATCCAGGTTGGTGAACAGTTCGCCCATCAGCAGGAAATAAAAATGATTATCGCCGGGTTGTAGTTGTTCGGCTTCCTGTAATGCGGCTTCTTTACCTTTTGCCTTGTACAGGGCGAAGATCCGGTTCAGGGCTACGGCGGGTGAATAATTTATCAACTGTAGCTGGTCGTACAATTGCAGGATGTTTTCCCATTTTTCCCGGGTATCTTCTTTTATGCAATGCCAGTATGCTATCCCTGCTTCCAAATGATAGGAGCTTACTTCATTACCAATGGCGGAGTTATTCAGAAAATGAATGCCCTGGTTTATCAGCGCAGTATCCCATAGGTCGGTATTTTGCTGTTCGTACAAAACCAGTGTGTCGTTGTTGCTTTCCCGGGCATTGAAACGGGAGGCATGAAAGCTCATCAGGGCAAGCAGTGCATTTGTTTGGGGCCGGTTGGTGCGTTCGTATTCTGTTAGCATAACGCCGAGGCGCATCGCTTCAATGCAAAAGTCTTTGCGTAAAATGCTGTTTTCTGTTTGGGAATAATAGCCTTCGCTGAAAAGCAGGTAAATAATATGCAGCACATTGTGGAGCCTGTTGATTAATTCTTGATCAGGTATGGCGCTGTCAATGGCGATCAGCTGCACATTTTCGTTCCGTAGTTTTTCTTTTGCCCTGAATAATCGTTTGTTGATGGTTTCTTTATTGGTTAGAAAAGCCTCGGCAATTTCATCAATACCAAAACCGCAGAGAATGCGCAGGGCCAGGCCAATTTGTGCTTCGCTGGCAATGGCCGGATTGCAAATGGCAAACAACATTTGCAACTGACTGTCTTTAATATTTTGTTGTGAGAAGTTGATGGCTTCGGGGTCCTGGTCGGTTGGTTGTTGTGCTTTTATTTCAGGAATTACTTTTTGTTCGTAGATCTTATGTCGCCTGAAATGGTACAACGTTTTTTGTTTGGCCACTGCGTACAACCAGGCAGCGGGGTTGGGTGGTACCCCTTTGATACCCCAGTTTTCTGTAGCTGCCAGAAAGGTTTCGCTCACAATATCTTCCGCCATTTCAATATGGTTGAGACCATATTGCTTACTGATAACCGCCACCATTTTGGCAAACTCCTGCTGAAATAATTGCTTTAATGATTCGTATTGCTTTTCCATACTTAAGTAACAAGGTGGGTCCTACTTTAAGGAGGGCTTACCTTAATGTTCAAGGTGAGCCCTCCGCTGGCTAGCAGACGACCCACCTTAAATTAATTACTGAAACACAGGTCTTACTTCCACACTGCCATCAGCATCCAGTACCGGACAGCCATGGGCTAATGTAAGCGCCTCTTCTATATTCTCTGCCTTAATGATCATAAAGCTGCCAAGGCGTTCCCTGATCTCTACAAAAGGGCCATCTGTTATAACACCTCCCCGTCTCAATACCTTGCCTTCAGTAGCCAGGCGTTTACCCGTGGCGGCTAATTTGTCCTGTGCCGCAATACCGCCTACCCAGTCCTGCCATTTTTGGGTGAGGGCCTGCATTTCTGTGGGTGATACATTGCTATAGTCGAAGCTGGGTTGCCGGAATATTAACATGAACTCTTTCATACATTTTTGTTTTGTAATCCCGCGTTATAGCGGGCAAGTTAAAATTTATTATCGTGAATCGGCAGTCGGCAATCGGCAAAACGTGAGGCGGAACGCTTAAGGAGTAAAACAGCTTTACGCTACATTCAAATACAGCCGAAAGCTGAAAACAAAAAACTGAAGGCCCCGAACCCGGCAACCGGTAACTGGTAACCGGAAACTGGCCTTCCACGTTCCGCGTCTCTACGCAAATTGTCCCGGCGTATACGTGCCTACAACAGCCGGATTAGGGAAGGCAATGTTTAACCGGTTATAGCTGTTGATAGTGATCACGGCAAACGTGAGATCGATCAATTCTTCATCAGAAAACTGTTTACGTGCTGCCGAGTAAGTGATGGCATCAACAGTACCGCCATTCAATTTTGTCAAAGCTTCTGCCCAGGCCAGCGCCGCACGTTCGCGTTCGGTATAGAAGGGGGCTTCGCGCCAGGCATTGAGCACAAAAAGACGTTGTTCTGTTTCTCCCGCTGCCAGCAGGTCTTTGGAATGCATATCAAGGCAAAACGCACAACCATTGAGCTGCGATACCCGGAAATAGATCAGGTGTAACAGCGATTGTTCTACAGGTGATTTGGCCAGGTAAGCACCCAGGCTGTACAAAGCTTTCAGGCCACGTTGACCTTTCTCAAAAAAATTAACTGTTTGATGTTCCATTTGGTTTGATTTTATAATTATTAAATGCGGTGTTTATACTTTAATAATGACCGGGACAAACCAAATTGGACAGGGATGGAAAAATATTTTTCAATTTTTTGAAGGCGCCGTTGTATTATTATTCACTCTTATATAATAAACATGGCTGTTTTTGCGTATATGTGGCGTGGAATGGACGTATATCCAATATGCACAATATGAAAAATTGATTAAACCCTTGTAAATGACCAAATTCTACTATTTGGTGGCATTTGTGACCGTACTTTTGCCCACCAGCCTTTCTGCACAGGAAAAAGTAACTGCACAAGCCATCCCCACCTATTCAGCCACTTCTCTTTCGCACATTTTTAAAAAATATGCGCTGTTTAAGATCAATACAACTGACGTGGCGCAATATGTAAAAAAGGCGGCTGCTTTTGGTGATATCCAGCTTGAATTGAATCTGCCGGGATATACATCCTTTCCGATTGCCATGCATGAGCATGACATCCTCAGCAGCAATTATAAATTAATAGTTGGTACTCCCCAGGGCCGGCAGGAATTTTCAAAGCCCGATTGTATGACGTATACGGGTGAGCTGACCAATCAGGGTGGCAGCAGTGTATACCTAACTATTACCAATGAACTTATATATGGTATGTTGAAGGGAAGCAGCAAGAGCTGGTTTATAGAACCACTGAAGTATTTCAATAAACAGGCCGGCGACAATATATATGTTGTATACGAGACGAAAGATGTAATTCCACACAGTGGTATCAGTTGCGGTGTTAGTGAAATTAAAAAAAAGCAGCTCACTAATACCAACGCCCGGGTAGAAGGCACAGCCATCGGCACCGGCAAAATGGTGGAAGTGGCCATTGCTTCAGATGATTCCATGGTATACCGGTATGGAAATGCGGTCAATGTGCAACAACACAATATTGGCGTTATGAATACGATGGTAGGGCTGTACAGCAATACACAACTCACCGGTCAGTTCCTGGAATTTACAATTAAGGGTCAGTATGTATCCACTGCGCAAGCTAATAATGCGTTATCGCCTATGTATACCGGTCAGGATGCAACTATTCTGTTACCGAATTTCAGAACATGGGGCCAGGCTGGCAATTTCGGCTTTACATACGATTTGGGTGTATACTGGACAACGAAGGATCTTACTGATAACGGAGGTAGTACTGGTGTAATAGGGTTGGCCTATGTAGGGGCAGCCTGTACTTCTTTCAGGTACCAGATCCTGGAAGATCTAAGTTCGCTGAGTGGTGCTTATTTAGGCGTACTGGCGGCCCATGAAACCGGTCATAACTTCGGCGCCAATCACGATGCAAATGGCGACCCATACGTTATGGCGCCCTCCGTAGGTGCTGTTACTGATTTCAGCCCTGCCAGTATAACTTCCATGGATGCGTTTATGGCCAGTGGCAGTGCTACCTGTTTTTCTAACTCTAATACCCTTATGCCGGTTGCCCAGTTCAACGCATCGAATACAAGCGTATGTACGAATAGCCCCCTCACCTTTACAGATTATAGCGTAGGCCAGGTGACAGGTGTTAGCTGGACCTTCCAGGATGGAACGCCAGCTACTTCAACAAACCGTTCACAGGCAGTAACTTTTTCTACCGCCGGTTACAAAGCAATAACCCTTACTGCTACCAATGCAAACGGCACCAATTCCATTACTAA
>DASUVL010000904.1:0-4312 GCA_036379015.1 Niastella sp. | reverse complement strand
AAAATAACCCCCGGTTGTTAACAGCGAATGATAACAACAAGGAAGCGACCGAAACCCCAACAGACCGAAATAACAAAACCATCGTTGATCGAAATAAAATCTACACTCCTGTTACAAAGAATGATAGTAAGAGAACTGGTAATAATAGCACAACCAATAATCGCCGCACTGTAAATAGTCGCCGTCCTGTAGATAACAATAACGGTGATCAGTTGTCGGCCGATGGGGTTGTGTCGAATGCTACCAGTGACAAGCTTAAAAATAAAAACAGTAAAGGAAAGCAGCCGGTAAAAAAGGCTGCTGATGTAAACAAGCCTGCAAAAGAAGAAGGGGAAGAAGGCAGGTACACGTATAAGCCAACGATCTCTTTGCCGTCGCAACCTACTACTGGGTCGGGTTTAAAGGAATCGCCTGTTGCCTTCAATGTTAATTATACCGGTTCGTCGGTTGTGGCCCCTTCGGGTGTATTGCAAAGAGAGTTTACATATTATACCCAGGCCGATCTGTTCCCTGATATGGTGGCTCATAACAAAACTTCGGGCCGCAAAAAATCGAGCCATTCAACAAGATCACAGGAAGATAAAACATTTGCTATAGGCCTATCATTACCACTGGCATTTCCGGTAGGCGATCAGCAGGCTTTGGGCTATAATAGCCGTGGTGGCGTGAATACCATTTCCGACTATATTCCATCGCCGCATTTTCAATATCACTTCAATAATAAAACCTATATGCAGGCGGGGTTACAGTTTTCGTCACCCCAGTTTATCAGGCCAATTCTGCTTTACCAAAACCAGCAAATGATGCAGCTTGGGCCTACTCTTTATGAGCATATTACGTCCATATCTGCCCGTAAATTGTATTATTTCAACCTGCCGGTTACTATTTATCATAGTCCGCTCAGGAATTTTTATATGGGTACCGGTTTACAGTATTCCAGGTTATTGAGTGGTATAGCACATTATGAAGAGGTAAAACGTCGTCATAATCCGATGGGTCCCCCACAGGAAGATGTAATTAAAGATTACTTTACCAAATTTAAGAATGATGAGCTTTCGAGGCGGTTGAATGGCAATGAGGTGCGGTTATTAATAGATATGAGTTATTACTGGAGCCGGTTTACGGTAGGTTTGCAATATAATCAGGCTTTCAATAATTATGTCAGCTTCCAGGTAACGCCTTCTTCGGCTTATACATTCGATAAAAATAAAAATCTTCAGTTTTATCTGCGGTATAATATATGGGAAGATAAAAAAAGGAAACAGTCCAAAGGGCAATCTATGTTAACGCTTAAATAATTGCTCCAGGTAATCTTTTTTAAATTCAATATAAGTTGGATTACCGCTGGCGGTAACATTTGGCTGTGCGCATTTAAAAAGATCAGTTGTCAGCATACGCATTTCTTCCAAAGTAAGTGATGTGCCGGGTTTAATAGCCTGTTGCCAGGCCAGTGAGCGGATCAGTTTTTCACGACGTGAGAATTTAAGGTCGCTGCTGAAATGTTTGAATTGCTCCAGCAAACTTTCTATGGCCAGTTTTTCATTACCTGCTGTAACATCGGCCGGGGTACCCTGTATAACAAAGGCGTTGGCGCCAAATGGTTCAATAAGATATCCCAGTTGAGTCAGGTCATTTGTTAACTCCTGTAACAATACCGAATCAGATGCCGACAGTTGCAGGGTAACGGGAAATAAGCTACGCTGGGCAGCAATGTTTTTACCATTTGTGGCCGCGGCAAAACGTTCGTATAAAATACGTTCATGCGCCAGTTGCTGATGAATGAGCATAAAGCCCCGGGCGGTTGGCGCTACGATATATGAATTATGAATCTGAAAGAGGAGGGCATTGTCATCTACCAGCTGTTTGGTAAATGGGGTGAAGGGTTGCGTGGGGATAACATTGCCGGCCCCTGCATCCTGTTTCTTTAATTGATCCAATAAGGACTCAAACTTTTCCTCTTTATGGTCATTACCAATTGCCGGTTGTCCGCTGATCCTGTTCGATACCGGCGTGTACTGTCCACTGTTACCGGATTCAAAAAAATCTTTCCAATGTTTCAGGTCGCTTTTATCGGTGGGTTGAATAAAGTGGGCCTGGTTCTTTTGGGAAAAGTTTTTATATAATGATGAAGACAGGGCGGCGTCCTGATTTTCCTCAGTAAAAGGTTTATTTATTGCATCCAGTTTTTGAATGCCTGGGTCAAGGTCAAACTCAAGAGTAGGCGTAATGCTGAACTGGGCAAGGGCATGCTTAACGGCGGCCTGCACAAAAGCATATACGATCTTTTCATCTTCAAACTTAATTTCCTGCTTGGTAGGGTGTACGTTGATATCAAGCTGTGCGGGGTCCAGATCAATAAACAGGGCATACAGCGGAAAACTATCGGCCGGTATCATATCCTTAAACGCGCTCATCACAGCATGGTTGAGGTATGCGCTTCGAATGAACCGGTTATTTACAAAGAAGTATTGGTCGCCACGTGTTTTTTTAGCGGTATCGGGTTTGCCTACAAAACCATAGATGTTCAGGTAATCGGTTTTTTCCTGTACGGTTACCAGCCGGGCATTGTAATGCTGGCCCAGTACCTGCACTATGCGTTGTTTTAGACTGCCTTTTTCGAGGTGAAATATTTCCTGTCCGCCACCGGTGAGGGAGAAAAAAATACCGGGGAAAGACAAGGCCACCCGCATGAATTCATCCACTATATGCCGCATTTCAGCAGCATTGCTTTTTAAAAAGTTACGGCGGGCAGGCACATTAAAGAACAAATTCTTCATGGCAATGCTGGTTCCAACGGTAGCGGCTATCGGTTCCTGCTTTATTACCACACTGTTCTCTATTTCTATATAGGTTCCCGTTTCGTCTTCTGCGCGTTTGCTTTTCAGCTCTACCTGTGCTACGGCAGCAATGGAGGCCAGGGCTTCGCCCCTGAAACCCATGGTGCGAATATGAAACAGGTCGTCGATGTTGCGGATCTTGGAGGTAGCATGGCGTTCAAAACACATGCGGGCATCGGTTTCGCTCATGCCTTTACCGTTATCAATTACCTGTACCAGCTGTTTGCCGGCATCCTGGATAATTAACTTAATTTCGGTAGCGCCGGCATCAACAGCATTTTCCAGCAACTCCTTTACGGCGCTGGCCGGGCGCTGAATCACTTCGCCGGCAGCGATTTGATTAGCAATGTTATCGGGTAATAATTGAATGATATCCGCCAAAAGCTACTCCTGATTTTGAATGGGCAAATGTAATACTATTTGATTGCATATAACAGCGCTCAAAAGCCGGCACTAAAACAGGGGCTTGTTGCTATTAGCCTGTGAAGGCAATTCTGAAAAAAACATGTATATTATGTGTTATACATTCAAGGGTTTAGCAGCTTTCATCCGCACAAAAACGCACTCAATATTAGAAGAATTTTAATGGCTCAAACGCCTTATTAACAGTAAATTTGATATTCTTTTCTGCCTTATTAAAATCACGTCTTTTTCATGAGGAATATGTTCAAAACAATTGGTTTTATTCTATTGATCAGTTTAGTTGGTAGCCAGGTTTTAGCACAGCGTTCGGGTAATCCTGCTGCCGATCATTGGGTTGACAGCGTTTTTAAAACTTTATCGAAAAATGAAAAAATAGCCCAGCTGATGGTAGTCCGGGTGTCGGCTATTGGCGCCGATCGCAAGATCATATTTTATGATAAGGAGGTGGAGGAAGCCATTCGTAAATACAATATAGGGGGACTTTGTCTTTTTCAGGGTGGGCCTGTAAAGCAAGCGACGATACTCAACCATCTGCAGGCCGTTGCCAAAACCCCGCTGCTGGTGACCATTGATGCCGAAAATGGGGTAGGGATGCGCATGGATAGCGTTTTGCCGCTGCCCAGGCAAATGATGATGGGTGCTGTACAGGATCGTTCTTTGATTTACGAATATGGACGGGTAGTGGGCGAACAATGTAAACGGATAGGCATCCAGGTGAACTATGCACCGGTGGTTGATATCAATAACAATCCCAATAATCCCGTGATAAACGACCGGTCGTTTGGGGAAGATAAATACAAAGTAGCTGAATACGGTATTGCGTACATGAAGGGTATGCAGGATGTAGGTGTAATGGGTTGCGCCAAGCATTTTCCCGGTCATGGTGATGTTGATGTTGACTCGCACCTCGATCTGCCGGTTATTAATAAATCCAAAGCCCAACTCGACTCCCTGGAGTTGTATCCTTTCAACCAGATATTCAGGGCGGGTGTGGGTAGTGTAATGGTGGCTCATTTATCTGTTCCTGTTATTGACAATACCGAACATAAGCC
>DASUVL010000903.1:0-2717 GCA_036379015.1 Niastella sp. | reverse complement strand
ATAGTAATTACAGTTGGGAAGTAAGCCGTAAACTGGAAGCTGCTTTTGACCTGGGCCTGTTCAAAGACCGGTTAATGATTTCCGTTGCCTGGTACAGAAACCGCAGTGGTAACCAGTTGGTGTCGTATTCGTTACCAGGTTTAACCGGTTTCAACAATTATGCAGCCAAAAATTCTTCGGCGCTTGTACAAAACACCGGTTGGGAAGTGGGGTTGCAAACAAAGAATAAGCTTAATAAGCATTGGCAATTGAATGGGAATGTATTGTTGACCATACCCCGCAATAAGTTAATTTCATTTCCCAACCTCGCAACTTCGTCCTATGCGCACAAATTGTTTATAGGGCAATCGCTTTCTGTGTTAGAAGGATATGGGTATGCAGGTGTGAATATGGTAAGCGGGTTATTTGAATTTATTGATAAGGATGGCGATGGCGCAATCAAATTCCCGGACGATTATCAGATCCTTGACCATTTTGACCCGGCCTGGTATGGTTCTATACAAACCAACCTGCAATATAAAAGCTGGCAACTGGATGTGTTTTTAGAGATCAGGAAACAACGGGCCTACAGCTGCCTGTATTCCAGGGATGCTTATCCTTTTCCGGGAACCATGTTGGTGAATCAACCGGCCCTTGTATTGAACCGCTGGCCGCAAAACCACGATGACGCAGCGTTGCAGCAGTTCAGTACCGGCGCCAATGATGCTGCCATTGATGCAATTGACCGCTTTCTGCAATCAGCTGGTATTATTGAAGACGCCTCTTTCTGCCGGTTACGGAATGTTGAACTTTCCTGGTATTTTCCGACACAATGGTTAAAGAACATATCCTTAAAGAACTGCCGGATGTATATGCAGGCGCAAAACCTGTTCACCATTACCCGGTATAAAGGAACAGATCCTGAAACACGCAACCTGTTTACCTTACCGCCGTTGCGGACAATCGCAGTCGGCATTGAACTAAGATTTTAAAAAATGTGTATGAAATGGATGTGGTTACATACTCGTAAATGTTTTTGCATAGCCTGTGCGCTATTTATATTAGCTGCCCTGAGTTGTAAAAAGCTGGTACAAGTGGATGCGCCGGATGATTCGCTGACTTCATCAATGATCTTTTCAAACGATTCCCTGGCACAGAAAGCAGTAAATGGCCTTTATATCAAAATAATGAGCAGTACAAAATTCCTGCTGAATGTCGGTATGAGTTTGTTTCCTGCCCTGTCGGCCGATGAACTGGTACGCACTTCTTCTATGAATAATGAAGATCAGTTTACGATAAATACAATTATTCCAAGCAATCAATTAGTGAATGTTAATATCTGGAAGGCAGCATATGCGTATATATACCATTGCAATATTTGTATAGAGGGATTGAAACGATCAACCGGAGTTACCGATGAGATAAAAAAGCAATTACTGGGTGAAGTACAATTTGTGCGGGCATTGTGTTATTACTACCTGGCGAATTTATATGGCGATGTGCCGTTGGTTTTAGGTACCAATGCCGAGGTGAATGCCTTGTTGCCGCGAACGCCAACCGGCCAGGTGTATCTGCAAATAATAGCTGACCTCGATGCTGCCGGCGATGCGCTAACAGGTAGCCCCGTTAATACCAGGCCAACACAATATGCTACACAGGCGTTGCTGGCTAGGGTATATTTACATATGCAGAACTGGAGTAAGGCAGAAGAAATGGCTTCTGCTGTTATTAACTCGGGGCAATTTGCGTTGCATAGCGATCTGAATACCGTTTTTAAAGCAAATAGCAACGAGATTATTTTTCAGTGGGCACCTGTGCAGGACAAAATGAATTCGGGCGAAGGCTTGATTTTTATACCTCTTGGTTCCTCGCGGCCCAATTATATGTTGACCACTGATTTACTGGCTGCTTTTGAAACAGGTGATCTGCGAAAAGTGAATTGGGTAAAATCAGTAACAATAGGTACGCAGTTATATAATTATCCCTACAAATACAAACTATCCTCATCAAGTGGTGCAGTTACTGAGTACAATGTCGTGTTGCGACTGGCAGAACAATACCTGGTACGGGCAGAAGCATTGGTTCGCCAAAATAAGCTTGCAGAAGCAATAGCTGATATAAATAGTATCCGTACCAGAGCCGGGTTACCGGCCTTAGCAACAAATACAAGCAGTGAGTTTTGTTTCCAGGCAATAGAACAGGAACGGAGAACCGAATTGTTTGCAGAATGGGGCCATCGCTGGTTTGACCTGAAAAGAACCCAGCGTGCCAATGCGGTGTTCAGTGCGGCTAAAGGCAATAAATGGCAAGCGACCGATCAGCTGTATCCGATCCCGTTTTCAGAACTGGAAGCGGATCCAAATCTTGAACAAAATGACGGATACGAATAAGAAACAAACAAAGAAACAAAGCAAAAGGCGTATCATGCCTTTGCGAATAAAGTACCGTGTACGTTTACGCGCATTTTCACATGATACGCCTGGCTGGTTTCAAGATTTAGGGGTGAGAAAAGAGTGATTTGTCGTGTGGTGTGGTTATGGGATGGGGAATCCCATTTCCATCCACTGAACAGTTCGCTGGCGCCCAACCTTTTTCCTGTAATGTTTTGGGGTTTGATGCACTTTCATCATAACCAGTTAACAAAATTTCATTGGCAGTTGTGTTTTGACGGCCAAGCCATGTGTTCGTGACATCAAACCAATAGTAATTGATTTGCCTGACCGTTGGTTTGGATCTTA
>DASUVL010000902.1:0-2424 GCA_036379015.1 Niastella sp. | reverse complement strand
TTTGATCACTACGAAGAATTATTCCTGAAAGGCAAACAAACAAGCCACGCCCTGGTAGATAATGAAAAAAACATCTGGTTTACCACCCTGGGCGAAGGCGTATATAAACTGGCTTCCAGGGAATTCAAAACCTATTATTTTAAAAAGAACCAAACCTCCGAAATATTTTCACTTACAAAAATAAAAGACAAACTATACGCAGGAACCGGGTTTGGCAGGGTTTACGTGCAAAATGGCGCCGTTATCGATACGCTTAACTTTCAAAAAGAATTTGAGCATTCGTTGAACTACAACTCTACCAACAGGGTAACCTGTTTAAAGCAAATAAAAGATGGGGCATTAATGATAGGTTCGGATGGCCTGTTAATTAAAAAAACGCTTAAGGCGACAACACCCAATCCCTGGATCTATGCAATAAAGTCAATAGATGAATTGGAGAATGGTTTACTACTGGTGGGCACCGGCAGAAGGACCCTGTTGGTAGATGCCGGAAAAATGATCACGCTCGATACCATTTGGCCCTACCGCACTACCAGTGTATGCTCCTATAACAACGCTTATTACATTGGTACGGTAAACGGATTATACATTGTAACAAAAGATAAACGTGCCCGCTATATGGGTGATGTTTTTAAATCGTTACGTCAACGCATCAGCTATTTCTGTAAATCACCCGATGGAAACCTTTGGATAGGCACGTATGGCGCAGGTATAATTTGCATGAAGAACGACCAGGTGATCAATCAAATAACTACCCAAAACGGCATTTCAAGTAATATATGCAGAACCTTATTCGTAAATAATAACTTCTTATGGGCGGGTACCGACAAAGGGCTTAATAAAATAAATATCAGCCAAACCCCTTACCCGGTTACTACCTATAGTACTACCGACGGCCTACCCACGGATATTATTAATGCTGTTTATGTTGAAGGTAATACCATTTTTGTAGGGTCACCGGCAGGACTAACATTTTTCGATGAATCCAAAGTGACCAATTACTCAAAATGTAATTTACGTATACTCGATATTTCGGTAGCCAATAAAACACAACCATTACAGGATAGTTACCGTTTACGATACCGGGAAAACAGTTTAAAGATATCATATGCCGGCATTTCGTTTAAATCAGGAGGTAATATCTGGTACCGTTACCGGTTAAAGGGCTTAACGAATGTATGGGACTCAACCTCCCAAACCGTTCTTGAATATCCATCATTACCACCAGGCAGTTATGAGTTTGAACTGATAGCAGTAAATAAAAAAGGCATCGTCAGCAATCCTGTAAAAATTTCATTTGTTGTAGAAACTCCATTCTGGCAAACATTGCCCTTTCAGGTATTGATCATTGCTGTAGCTATATTAATAACCTGGATTTTAGTTGCCTGGCGCTTTAGCATTTTGCGAAAAGAAGAACAGGAAAGAACATCGGTACAGCAAAAGCTGAATGAGCTGGAACAAATGGCTTTACGGGCACAAATGAACCCTCACTTTATTTTTAATTGCCTCAACAGTATACAAAATTTTATAATAACAAACGATCTCGAAGCTTCTAACTGGTATCTGTCGGAATTCGCCCATCTTATCAGGCAAACACTTGATAATTCTGAAAAGAGCACTATATCCATTACCAACGAAATAAAATACCTGAAAAGATATCTTGAGCTGGAAATGATGCGCTTTGGCCATTCATTCAGTTACAATATTGAAATTGCTCCTGACATTGATAGCGACCTGATCAATATACCCACCATGATATTACAACCGTATATTGAAAATAGCATCCGCCATGGTATACGGTATAAAGAAATTGGAGGAGGTCATATCGACATAAAGTTTCAAAAAAGTGGCGAGGGGTTTATATGTATTATGCAGGACAATGGCATCGGAAGAAAAAAGGCCAATGAATATAAATCGCAAATGCATGTTGAATACCAATCAAAAGGTATGTCATTGACCGCCGAAAGAATAAACATTTTAAATCGTCAGTTACTTGATCCCATAACCATTGAAATAACCGATTTAACCGATGCGCAAGACCAGGCCCTGGGCACCAGAATTACTATTCACTTTCCCTTTAACATAAATATTAAACCCGTGAAAAATGATACGAACCGTAATTATAGACGATGAGCCAAATAATATAGAAGCGCTCAAACAACTTTTGCAGAAATACTGCCCCCTGATAGAACTGACCGGAGTTGCAGAAAACATCCGGACCGGGCAGGTCCTTATTCTGCATACACAACCCGACCTGGTTTTCCTGGACATTGAAATGCCATTTGGCAATGCCTTTGAACTGTTGAACAACCTGTCGCCGGTTAATTTTGAAATTATCTTTGTTACGGCCTTCGATAATTACGCAATCAATGCCATAAAATATTCTGCCTTGGATTATTTATTAAAACCGGTTAATATAAAAGA
>DASUVL010000901.1:0-6052 GCA_036379015.1 Niastella sp. | reverse complement strand
CACGCGGCATGGCTGGTTCAGACTTGCGTCCATTGACCAATATTCCTTACTGCTGCCTCCCGTAGGAGTCGGGCCCGTGTCTCAGTGCCCGTGTGACTGGTCGTGCTCTCACACCAGTTACTGATCGTAGGCTTGGTGGGCTGTTACTCCGCCAACTACCTAATCAGCCGCACGCCCATCTTTAAGCGCCTGAGCTATAATTATCAGATGATGCCATCCAACAATATTACGAGGTATTAATCCGGGTTTCCCCGGGCTATCCCTCACTTAAAGGAAGGTTGCGTACGTGTTCCGCACCCGTTTGCCGGTCGCCGCCCATGTATTGCTACACTGCGCTGCCCCTCGACTTGCATGTATTAAGCCTGCCGCTAGCGTTCATCCTGAGCCAGGATCAAACTCTCCATTGTAAATGAGTTTTGATCACTTAGCTAAATTCTCTCAAAAAGAAAATCAACCAGTGTTCTGTTAATTTTTTCGAGTCGCTAAAAACTTACCTTAAATATTACTACTTAAGTGCTATTGCTTCCAAACTTTCAAAGAACTTTAAATATCAATTATTTTATTTCTCTACCGCTTTTCTCTCCTCACTAATCGTATTGTCTAATGTTGTCCCTTACTCCTCAACTCCTTCTCTTCTAGTCTTTTACCGCTTCCCCCTTCTCTTTCTCTCTACTCGTTTTCGTTTCGGGTTGCAAAGGTAAGAGTTTCTTTCAATCTGCCAAATCTTTTTCGAATTTTTAAGAGCTAATTTTCAGTGATTCATCTTCTTATCTTCTTCCGCTTTTCTCTTCTCTCTATCCCCTTTTTCTTTGGGGGTGCGAAGGTAAGAGTTTCTAACTTATTGCATCAAACTTTTTCTTCCTTTTTCACAATTTCTTTTTTTGTGATCCTGATGCAATATTAAGTAAAGAGCTTTCGTTAAAACCGGGCTGCAAAGATAAGCTCATTTCACTTTCACCTCCAAACTTTTCTTCAACTTTTTTCTTCTCTTTTCGGTGCTTATTTTATCTGCAGCTGGTAACCTTTTTATGTAAAGAACTTCTGAGCGTTTTTGCTTTTTTGTTAAGCGGGCGGCAAAGATAGGGCGATTCAAATTCCTACCAAATATATTTTGCTCTTATTTTCTGTATTTCGCTGGAATGCACGCCCCGCATGGCTTTCAAAACAATATTTTTTTACAGCGCTTCCTCATTAACAAAACGCCTTTCATATTTAACCACTACGCTTACTACATCTACCCCACTAAGATGTTTAACCGATTTTAGCATCTCCGGTCTCAAAAAAGTAATGTGCCGGATATTCAACTTTTCGTAAAAACAAACCATGTCCGGGTACTGAAAAATCGGCCCGTGTGCAGTCCTTCGCTTCGATGATTTCCCTGAACTGTTGCAGCGTTATTTTACCCCGTCCAACCTGCATCATAGTGCCTACCAGCCCCCGCACCATGCCTCGCAAAAAACGGTTGGCTTTTACCCTGTAAACGCCCCCCTGAAATTGCTCCTTCCATTCACTATGCGCAATGACACAGTTAAAGGTAAATACCTGGGAATTGCGTTTAGCGAACGAGGTAAAGTCGGTATACTCCTTCAATATCCCGGCGGCCGATTGCATTCCGGCCCAATCGAGGGTGTAAGGATAATACCAGGCCCTGTCGTTCTGGAATGGGTCCTTGAATTGATAGATAAAGTATTCATATTCACGGGCTATTGCATCGAACCGGCAATGAGCTGTGTCAGACACGGGTATAATCTGCTTAACGGCTATATCGGGCGGTAAAATGGCGTTGAGGTTATATATAGCTTTTTGATTTACCAGCTCCGGGAAGTCGAAATGGTAGAAATTCTGGGTGGCATGCACCCCGGCATCCGTACGGGATGAGCCGGTTAGGGTCAAAGGCTGCCTGAAATACGTGGCCATCGCCTTTTCCAACTCGTACTGAACAGTTGTCGCATTGAGCTGCACCTGCGACCCGGCATAACGCCCGCCGTGGTATGCCACTTCCAAAAAATATCGGTTCATCGGGCAAATATCGCCAGCGGAGTTGAAAAGTTGAAAAGTTTAAAAGTTGACAGGGTGCACCAAGTAAACAACACTCAATGCATTCTTCGGGTCTCCTTTTACCCAGAGCTTAGTCACAGCCGTACCACGTTCGCAAGCTTACTAAGAAGCCTAGGGGAAGTCTCGAAGGAGTTGCGAAGAATTTGCGAAGAATGCCTTGCAATGGACTCATTTTCAATAAAATACAGGCATAAAAAATGCGTTCCAACGGAACGCATTAATGATAATCAATATTATATAAGATTTAGACCGAATGATGGTCTTTTTTCAGGTACTTAATAACCTCATTGATGATCACGATACCGGCTGTTTATGTTTCTAATAAATTTGGCGAGTTTGAAAGACGGCCATGCATGTAGCTTTTAAACGGCTTTCATCCGCCAGCTGGCAAACCGTTTCACACCCTCTACTGTATCCGCACCAGCTTTTTAAACTTCGTTATATAGCTTTCATCCGTTAACAGTTCATGTAATTCCTTGAAGTTGGCCGTATCGGCCGCAAAAGGGTAAGCCAGTTCCAGGAACTTGTACCTGGATTCGTCGGTGGTGAACAATTCTGACAAAGCCTTTATTTGCCTGGCATACAAACACATGGTTTTGAAAAACTTATTAGCAACGGCCAGTTTCTTTTGCAAATCGGTTTCGGGCAGCATTTTGACCCGCATTTTATCTACATCGTTATCAGTGGCCAGCTTTACACAATCTGAATTGATCATTACCACCTTATTGCCTGTTTCTGTCTTCTTTTCCGGCTCAACCGTCTTTGGCTTTTCCGGCTCAGCAGGTTTGGTTTTCACTACCGCCGGCTGATTGTCAGTTTTCACAACCGTTGTGGCCGTATCTTTTTGAGTAACCGGTTCTGTCTTTTTTTCAGGAACTACAGCGGGTTTGGGGTCTAAGACCGCTTTGGGAACCTGCTCTTTAGTGGATTCCTCTTCTTTACTATCATTTTTAATAGCTACCGGCTCATTTGCTTTTGGCACAGGCGTTTCAGTCACCACCGGTTTTACCGGCTCAGACTTAACCTGTTTTTCTTCCGTTGCCGGTTTCACGGGTTCCTGCTTAACTACCTCTTTCTCTTCCGTAACCGGTTTGGGGGCAACGGTTTTAGGTGTTTCCTCCACATCCTGTTTGGCCGGCGTAGCTATTTGTATAATAGTAGTATCAGGCGGTGTGGTAGGTTTTACCAGAGCAGGTTGGGTTTCCTGTTTCGGTTTCGGCCTATACAAAGACTTCTCTTCTGTAGTCGAAACTCCGGTTTTCATTTGCCGCGACTCTATTATAATGGTTACTGTATCAGTGGGCGAGGCTTTCTTTTCAGCAGCCGGCTTCCAGGTTTCTTTCTTTATTTGCTCTGCAATTTCTTCTTTGGTTAAAGTGGGCGGGGCTTTGGGCGTTTCCCGGGTAATATTCTCTTCTTTTTTTACGGTAGCCGCTACTTCCTGTTTAACCGGGGGTGGCGCAACAACCGTTCTATCAGAATCTTTTGCCACCGGCTCCTGCTTTGTTTCCGTTTTCATAACGGCGGTTACCGGGTTATTGTCAACGGGTGGTTGGGCGGGCGACTGGATTGGCGTTACCGGCTTATCCTCAACAGGCTTTTTTTCATCAGCAATATAAACGGTAACCACTTTGGCCGGCGTTTCACTGCTGTCTACAAATACCATTTTGGTTTCACCGTCTTTTGTCTGATGTTGAATTTTAACCACCCCATCCTTCGGTTTTTCCGGCTTTTCATTCAACCCTTTTTCTTTAGGATCATATTTTGTCACCAGGGCGGTATCACGGGCAATGGGCCCTGTATATACCTGACTGGCCGTATCAACAGGTGGCGCGGGGTTGATAACGGTGACCGCTTCCTCTTTTTTCACGCTTACTTCCGTATCGATGGGTTGTACCGGTTTTTCTTCGGTTTTTACTACAAGCTGTTTTTCCGAGGACTTCGTGTCGGTTTTTGTTGCCACGGAAGGTACCGCGTCACCGTCTTTTTTAACTATAGATGTGTACAGAACAGCTGAATCATTTACTACGGCAGCCATGAGGGTGGCAAAGGCATCATCCTTTTTGCGTTCGCCATACAACAGGGAACTGTTTCCCGCTTCCTTTAATGGCTTTATGGTTTCATCGGTTTGCAAGTCGTGCAGGGCCCAACCGCGGGAACCGTTTTTAACAAGTTGATATCCATGGTCTTTATTACGCAGAGCGATCGAAAATCGCTGAGGCTGCGTAGCATGCTGTGGAAAACCGATCTCGAAATTACAGGTATTGTCGGGCAGGCCGGAAATAATAAGGTGTCCTATAGGCGAAGAACTATACACCCTATCCGCTATTTGCACATAGAAAGGTTGGTTTTCTGATTGCAAATAGACGAATAAAGACTGCTGTGCCAGTGCTGTTGTACATGAAACTATACAAAACCCTGTTACAAAAACAAGCAGTTTTATAACGCGGTAAGGATTGCCCATAAAAGCAAATCTAAACATTTGCCTTTTTACTACAGCCACTTATACTAATTTTTACATTTATTAAGCACCCTCCCTCCTATCTTTACAGCACTTAAATTTTAATTTTTAATATGAAGAAGCTTTCATTAGTCATACTAGCCTTGGGAATACTGCCTGGCCTGTGGGCACAACAACAGGAGGAGGCGACCCCGGACACATCATGGAAAAAAGTGTACCGGGAAAGCAACCCGCGCATTAACGACCTGGTTCACACCAAACTGGATGTTAAATTCGATTTCAGCAAATCGTATATGAACGGTAAAGCCTGGATAACCCTGGCCCCCCACTTCTACCCTACCGATTCGTTGACTTTGGACGCCAAGGGTATGGACATTCTCAAAGTGGCCATTGTAAAAGGAGCTTCTTTTCAACCGCTTAAATTTGATTATAACGGATGGAACCTTGACATCCACCTCGATAAAAGCTATAAAGGTGGCGAAAAGTATACCATATATATTGAATACACCGCAAAACCCGATGAAGTAAAAGTTCAGGGTAGCGCGACCATTACCGATGCCAAGGGTTTGTATTTTATTAACCCCAAAGGAGAAGAAAAAGATAAGCCTACCCAGATTTGGACGCAGGGCGAAACCGAAGCTACCTCTGTTTGGTGCCCCACTATAGATAAGCCCGACCAGAAAACTACCAACGAGATCATCATGACCGTTCCGGCCAAATATGTTACCCTTTCGAATGGTAAACTGGTATCGCAAAAGACAAATACAGATGGAACGCGTACCGATGCCTGGAAAATGGACCTGCCCCATGCCCCTTACCTGTTCTTTATGGGTGTTGGAGAGTACAGCATTGTAAAAGATTCTTACAAAGGCAAAGAAGTAAATTATTATGTTGAAAAAGAATATGCCCCGGTAGCCCGCAAAATATTTGGCCATACTCCTGAAATGATGGCCTTTTATTCGAAAATATTAGGGGTTGAATATCCCTGGGTGAAATACTCTCAGATCGTAGGTCGTGATTATGTAAGCGGAGCCATGGAAAATACCACGGCCACCCTACACCAGGAAAGCGCCCAGCAGGATGCCCGCGAACTGATCGACGGCAATGGATGGGAAAGCACCATAGCTCACGAATTGTTTCACCAATGGTTTGGCGACCTGGTTACCTGTGAAAGCTGGAGTAACCTAACCCTGAATGAATCTTTTGCCAACTACAGCGAAACCCTGTGGGATGAATATAAATATGGTAAAGATGCCGGCGATGCGCAAAACTATGGCGACATGCAAGGGTATATTCAAAGCCAAAGCGAGAAAAAAGACCTGGTTCGCTTTTATTATAATGATAAGGAAGCCATGTTCGATGCCGTTAGCTATAACAAAGGCGGCCGTATTTTAAATATGCTGCGCAGTTATGTAGGCGACAGCGCTTTCTTCAAGTCGTTGAATTTGTACCTCACTACCAATAAATACAAATCGGCCGAAGCACACCAATTGCGCCTCGCCTTTGAAGAAGTAACCGGAAAAGACATGAACT
>DASUVL010000900.1:0-10192 GCA_036379015.1 Niastella sp. | reverse complement strand
AAAATAAGCTTCGCCGGTGAGCTCAACTATTCGCTCGTTCCCGGCGAAGGCTATAGGAAAACGCAATGATGAAGCCGCATTCAACCATACTTTACTTCCGTCAGGTAAAGTGATCTGGTATTCGCCACCCCTGGGGGTGGTAACTGTGTTGTATATCTCCTGCACAATTGAAGATCCTTTGGAATTCAGCTTCTTGTTATATATTAACCGTCCATCAGTCTTGGTTATCTGTGCCTGACCCTGATCCGCAACGTTTCCGTTCTGTATATTAGCCAGGACGAGTGTTGATCCATCACCCAGGGTCAATATGGCTTTATTACTACCGGGAACAATCTGGCTAGTTATACCGGTCTTGGTATTATCTGTTTTAGCAGTTTGATTTTGAGATGGCTGGCTGAAATAATACCAGGTGCCGGCAGATATAAGTAGAACAATAGATGCTGCTGCTGCAATTTTGCCAAATGGTATTCTGAATGATTTCCTTTCTGGATACAGCTCCAACAGTTTGGCTCCATCCAGTTTAGCTTCGTCAATTTTTTGCAGCGTTTTTTGCCAAATAGCTTCGCTGTCAGTACTTGCATAGATCTTCATTTTTTCCTGCAAAACCTTTTTATCGGTGATCTGCTGAAAAAATGACTTATTATGCTCAGCTTCCGCTAACCATTCATTAAGTTCCCTTTCTTCCACTGGACTTAGCTTCTCCTCCAGGAACTTTTCTATCAGACTTGTTATTCTATTTACCTTTTCCTTCATAGTTATGGTATTTAAAACTTGAAAGTCACCTAACTCTCTGAGCCTTTAAAACCTTACTTATATAAAAACAACCAAAGGCCGTTTTTGACAAAAAAATCTTAAAAAATAAATAAAGGTGGTTGTTATTCAGCACATATAGCGAAAACTGCTATGTTTTCGACCATGCGACCGTATTTTAACTTATAAGCCATTGAACCGTTTAAGCAAAAGCTTATAAATACGGCTACCAGTAATTTCTTTTTCAGCAGTTGAAGAGCACGCCTTTTCTGATTTAATACATTCCGGGGCGTGATATGCAGTTTTTCTGCTACCTCATCGGTACTGGCATCTTCAAAATAGATCAGTTTAAAAATCGTTTTACATTTATTGGGCAGGGTTTCAATCATGGGATAGATCATTCTTAAAAGCTCGCCTTCTATCATATCCGTAATAACATCCTGGTCGTCTTTATCTCTCTGGAGATACGACAGTTCACTTTGTGAGGCTGTTTTTCTTTGAATATGCCTCAGGTAGTTGAGGCTCGCGTTGCGGGTGGTAACAAATAAAAATGCTTTTATGTGTTCTTCGGTCTGAAAAACATCATGACGTTGCCAGAGTTTTGTAAAAGATTCAGAGACAATATCTTCTGCCTGTTCTTTATCCTTTACCAGCTGTATGGCGCAGGTAAAAAGTAATTTGTTGTAGTTCTCGAAAATAACCTGAAAGGCTCTGCTATTCCCTTGTTTAAATGCCGTAAGCCAATCATCCTTTTCCAAAAAAAGCTTCTTCATCGGGTTTCAATTTATGATCTTCTTATTATCGGGAACCTTATAGTTTGCAACATATCTCTATGAAACTCCGGTGCATTAACCGAAAAGTCTATAAAGATAAGGTTGGTGACTATCAATAAATTGCTGGTACAGGAATAACGATCCAGTTCAAATAACGGAGGTTGCTATAATCAGTGCAGTCGTGGAACCCAAAAAGCGCGTTACCTGCCTCATCCTTAAAACAGCTAACGGCGGGATGCAAGTTTACAAAAATATATTAAAAAATGACTTAAGTGTTTTTTCTAATTGTGACTAAGTAATTCACCTAATTTCTCCAGTGAAAAAAACGAAACTGTTCATTGTCATCAAAAAGTAAAACTTTTGGGAGATTAATATATGGAAAGGTAACGGCTGATAGATTTTTCAAAAAGAACACGGGCGCCTTCAGCAATATTCATCCATTCAAAAGCGCCATACATAGCATCGAATGCCAGGGGGTGCACCCGTTCATAAATAAATTCAATGTCTTTTTTGGGGAGAGGAATGAGATTGGGATAACTATACATGAAGGCCATGTGACGGCGGCTGGGGGACACATAAATGCTGTCACCGGTAAGTAAACAACCTGCTCTTCCATGATCGGGCAAATGGAGTATGGTGCTTCCGGGAAAGTGGCCGCCTACATGTACAATACTTATATTATCCCAAAGCGTTTTTATATTACCCGACCAAGACTCAATATATCCTCCCGGATCTTTGACCCACTCCTTATCATTGGCGTGTAAATAAATAGGACAGTCGAATGCGGTAGCCCAATCCTGCATTAAACTATAATAATGCGGGTGTGATATCGCAATGGCCCTGATGCCTCCCAGTGATCTGATGAAGGCAATGGTTTGATCGTCGATAAAAGGTAAACAATCCCATAATACATTGCCTGAAGAAGACAAAACCAAATGCGCCTTTTGTGCAATGGCAAATGCCGGTGTTATTCTTAAATCGTATATGGTAGACTGTAAGCGGGAAAAACGAATGCTGCTTTTGGCAGCCAGTTCATTATAACTCGTCCATATTTGTCCGGTAAAACCAGGGTATTGCCGGTCGTCGGCACAGATCTCGCACATAGTGGGAATAATGGAAGTACCATATCGCACACCACAGGTATGGCATATGTTCTTTGCCGAAGGCGAAATAATCATAGAAAAGTATTTGGGTAGAATTGCTACTATAGAATTTTCAGACCTTTAACCAACAGATGCTGCCGGTGTTGCGTAATAATGATACAATGATATTATGTTATCCTCTACAGGTGAGTATGTGCATCAATGCTTTCAGGGTTGCACAGTACATTGCCAGAACGCATGTTCGATATTATCATGATATCAGGGTTTCTGATAATGCAAAGTTAATACCAGAAATTTTTTCTTATGAAATTGCAGACAACGCCATATAGATCAGGATCAAACATTTTTATATAGTTGTGCATGTGTTTTGCCTTTGAGCTGATGACGTTTTTTGCGTATATTTACAGTTCATCAAAGAAAAGGAGGTATTCATGAAATCTACAGATCATTCATGGACACTTTCGGTTGGTATCGCCTAGCCGGGGTACGTTCCATCAAAATATCTGCTGACATAAGTCAGGAAACCATCTCGGTATAACCAGGATGGTTTTTTTATTCGACTGGCGTTCAAATACAATTCACAAATTTTACCTTAGCGTATGCTTACAGTTAGCGAATTATATATCTATCCCATTAAATCATTAGGGGGTATTGCATTAAACGCTGCCAACCTTACCGATCGTGGTTTTGAACATGATAGAAGATGGATGCTGGTAGACGAGCATAATCAGCAACTGACACAACGCGAAGTGAATACCATGGCTTTATTAAAAGTGCAGGTTACAGAACAGGGGCTGTTGGCCCACAATAGCAGTGTGCCAGGTGCCGAATTGCTGGTCCCTTTTCAACCTGCTACTGAAGAAACCATTATGGTTACGGTGTGGAGCAATCATTGCCGTGCACAACGGGTGAGCGATATAGCCGATGCCTGGTTCAGCCAACAGCTCGGCCTGGCTTGTAAACTGGTTTACATGCCAGATAGTACCCGCCGCTATGTTGATAGTCGCTATGCGCATAATAAAGAAATTACCAGTTTTTCTGATGCGTATCCTTTGCTCCTGATCGGACAAGCATCTCTTGATGAGCTGAACCGCCGGTTAGCTACTCCTTTACCCATGAACCGGTTTCGACCCAATATTGTATTTATCGGTGGAACACCTTTCCTGGAAGATTCCATGAAGCAATTCGAGATCAACGGTATAACCTTGTTTGGGGTGAAACCCTGTTCCCGGTGTGTAATGACCACCATCAATCAGCAAACGGCTGAAAAAGCCAAAGAACCGCTTAAAACACTCAGCTCATACCGTATGAAATACAATAAGACCTATTTTGGCCAGAATTTAGTTTATGAGGGAAGGGGAGTAATTACCATTGGTGATGCCATAACTATTCAAGAACAAAAGGCTATAGAAGTATTACCTGAATAGCGGTTGTCCGCAAATAGATTTTAACACCTGTGGAAAAACCTCAACACACTGAGTGCATTTTAGTTACATAACCGGTAAAAAATAGGTGGCCTGTTTTTTTTACTATGTAACGCCCTGATAACTTACAAAATGCACTGCTCATGAAAAGGAATTCTAATAAACAACTCATTCATTTACCGGCCTCCGACGATGCTTCCTTACTTCGATTAGCTTATAAGAATGAGGATGTAATTAATGACGAAGTAAACGCTTCCACTGATAAAGAAAAGGTTTCCCTAAAAGCCAAAACGCCCAATAAGCTTTTTGTAAAAGAACCGCTCCCGCTTTTTGATGACCATAAATTCAAAATAAAGGATCACGATCCTTTGTAACTATTGTATCGGACAGGCACTTTTACTGTTTATACGTGGTTTACAGGCATTACCCGATTCCTGATCATAGGTGCTTTGATCCCATACAAAACCCAATTCAGAACTACCTGTTGTATAAGAGTACCGGTTTTGACCCACAGGTGCGTCGTGTGCTACACCTGCCCGTACTTTGTATCCATCGTCGTTATGACCGGCCAGGTTGATGGATAGGGTAACTGTAAAGGCATCGTAATTACGAAAGTTGACGCTGCCGCGGTACCATAATCCCAGACTGATATCATACTGATTTTGGGTTATCTCGGTTCCTATCTGAAATGAATTTTGTTTAGCCTGTGAATATACAATACCGGCTATGCTATACGACCAGGTTTGTTCGGGATTGGTATAGGTATACATGACATTGCCAGACCAGCGAACGGGTAGCTGACTGCGAAAGGAATCGGCTGTATTGGTGATTGACTCGTCGGGCCGGTTTATGTGGTGGGCGCTACCGCCCAGTAATACCCGATTATTGTCATTCCAGTTGTAATTGAAGAAGAGGCCAGCTGCAAAATCAGGGTACCACTTACCACTGTTCACAGCTTTGTCAGCAGAAGATACGCTGGCAGGTATTACACCATCCACATCCAGTTGATCGGCAAAAACCAGCTTACTGTAATCAATTCGCCGTTGCACGAAACCAAATTGTAAGCCACCGCTGGCAAACCAACGGGGTTCAGAGCCATTTTCCGCTGGTGATAAAGTGCCCGAACAAATGGTATATGCATAGGACCCATAGATGCCAGTCTTTTTCAGGTAGCCTTCTGTGGAATGAGTGCCCATCAATCCAAAACCTCCATGCAGGGAAGGCATGAATTTATCAACCGATAAAGCGCTGTATGAAATTTGAGAAGGAATGCTCCACCATTGCCGGCGATAGATGCCGCTGAAACGAAGATCATAATCACCTGCACCCGTTGCTGCCGGGTTAAGGTAAATCGGTGATAGAAAGGGTTGTGAAAATACCGGGTCCTGCGCATACACAGCACTGCTAACTAAGAGGGTTATTAATGCAGTTAGTAGATATTTGAACATTTTGAGTCCTGAATTTCAGTTTCTGGTTTGTAGTTTCTGGTTTGTGGTTCTTTATACTCGTGACTCACGGTATTCATATATGCCTCAGTGCTTTCCCATTCCTCATTTCTCATTCTTCATTTTTTATTTCACTATCGTAATAAACCCGGCCTTCACATGTTTTTCGGTTCCCGGATATTGCATGCCTTTCCATTCGGTGCCGTTTATATACCGGCCTTCTATCTGCCACCCATAAGTGTCCTGTTGCAAAGGTTGACCGTTGTACCTTCCATCCCAGGGTTCGCTGGGCGACCCATTGCCATCGATCCGCGTTGTTTCAAATATTTTTTGTCCCCACGAATTGAAAATACGCAACCGGTATTGCGACAATCCTTTTCCCATGGGCAGGAACTGCCGTAAAGAGTGGTTGCTGCAACCAGGGCATATAGCACTGGGCACATACAAATAGCCCGGCATATACAGAATGCGTACCTGCACGGTATCATAACCATGGCAACCCGTTCCATAATCCTGCACCAATAACTGCACGTGATACAAGCCTGTATCGGCAAATTGATAAGTGATCTTTTGTCCCGATCGTTGCTGCCGGGTACGGTCGCCCATATCCCATTGATATATTTTATTGGCATTGGTGGGTATGGAATCCCAAAACGTAAAGGTGTAATTAGGTTGCAGCAATACGTTTGACGGTGACAATGCAATAGCAGGACGTGGTAAGGGTTGAATGTTCAGGCTGCCACCTGAAGTGGTGTCACCACATCCGGCTTCATTTTCGGCCAGTACCCGAATGTTAAATAAAGTGGGTATAGTACTAAGGGCCGGTGCGCGGAACCGGTAATTAAACGGATTGTCCATGCCCTGCAGGTCGTTATTGATAAACCATTTCAGGTGTACTTCATCGGTGCTGGTATATTTAATACTGGCATTGAACGAGATGGTCGTATCGTGATTGCAGGTGCTGCTATTAATTGGTGTGAAATGTACTACGGGTGTATTGTATACTTCAAACGAATAAGTTGTGCTATCTGCGCATTCTGAAGTGGTATGTACTACCAGCTTAACCCAATAGGTGCCGGGTTTGTTATAAACATGCGCAGCAGCACTACCCGTGCCTTTGAATATATAAGGCGCCTGGGTACTGTCGTAAAAAGTCCATTCTGTTTTTATGGCATTTGCTGCGCCTGTAGCAGTAGTTTGCAAAGTATATGGAATGCACGCTTTGCCCGGCCGTACTGTTATTTGCGGCTTGATCTTATCTGTTACTACCACTACACGAGAGGCTGTATCTGTACATACCATACCGGAATTGTTTAGTTTTTTGGCAACCTGGCGAATGGTGTATGTACCTGCCAATAAGTAAGTATGTGCATTCCCCGCCGAAGTAATTTGTCCGTCATCCCACAGCCACTCATAGGCGGTGGCGTTGGTTGCGGTATTGGTTGTAAACACATTGTTTCCGGTGCAAATAACAGAATGGCTGATATTGAATCCGGCAATGGGTTTACTGTAAACGGTGACACTGCGATATATCATCGTATCGGTACATCCGTTTTCCAGTTTGATACTTATTGTGTATGTACCGCCATTGAGGTACGTGTGGTTTATGGTGTTTTGTGTGTTCGGTGTGCTGGCTAATGGTGATCCATCGCCGAAATTCCAGGTAAGGATAGACGCGCCGGTGCTGCTGTTATTAAAAGTAACGGCATGTGGGGCACAGCCTTCCAATTGATTCCCGTTCACCGATACATGTGCATCAATGGTGTTTGGCAATACCAGCAGGCTGATGGTTTGGGTATCGCGCCGGCATTGGTTTTCAGCAATCAGCCTGATGTCGTATGTGCTGATCGTTCCTGTATGATAAATATGAACAAAGGTGTTGTTGCCGGTAGTGGTATCTGTATAACCATCGCCAAAATTCCAGTAATAGGCAAAGTTGTTACCGGCCGATTTGTTGGTTATGGTTACATCAAAGGGGGAGCACCCTTTGGTGGTATCTACCGTAAACCGGGCCTTGGCATCGGCGTATACCAGCACGCTGTCACGATGGTACGATGTATCGCACCCGTTATAGGCTTTCAATGAAATATAATACGTGGTATCGCGAAAGTCAGGGCTGTTATTATAAGTAATAGCGGAAGGCGAAGCTTGCGTACTTGTGATCCCATTTCCAAAGTTCCAGAAGAACTGTATACCATTCAATTGGCTGGACGTATTGGTGAATGCTACCCGCAATGGACCGCAGCCTTTTGACATATCTTTTGTAAAGCCGGCTGTTACGCCCGGAACGGTATGGAAAGTTGTCTCCATACTATCGGGTTTACAACCATGCGCGCTGCTGGCAACCAGTTTTATCACCACGGTTTGGGCCTGGCCGGTAATCGGGTAACTGGGAAAAACGCCATTTGTATTGGAGCCAATGAGCGCTCCGTTGGCATACCAATTATACATGTCATTGCCTTGCGGGAACGGAATCGTTTTTATTACAGAATCCAGATTTACTGGTGCGCATTTGGTAGTGCCCGTTGCGGTGAATTGTGCTTTGGCGTCAGGGTTTACAATTATTTGCACATTGGCTGTATCAGCACAACCGTTGGCCAATAACCCTGCAACGTAGTACGTGGTTGTTGCAGTTGGGGTTGCAATTACAGTATCCGGTGTTATGCTATTCAATGTTGCTGTAGGCCACCAGGTATATGAAGTGGCGCCATCAGCCGCCAGTTTCATACTGTTTCCAATACAAATAGTAGTGGCGGCGGTGGATATGGTAACTACGGGCCGGCGTTTTACGGTAATATATATGGAGTCTTCAGTAGCACAATTAGCACCAATAGATGCTGTTAATTTATAACCATAGGTGGTATCGGCCGCTGTTCCGGTATAATCTAGCGTTAAAAATGGATTGGCGCTGGCTGCGTTACTAAGTCCGGTTGCCGGCGACCATTGATATGTTACACCGTTTACTCCAGTTGAACCAATAGCAATTGTTTCCCTGCTGCAAATAGTGATGTCATTCCCCGCATTGGCAACAGGTTTATCAGTAATGGTGACGGTTGTATTCACCATGGCGCTGGTATTGCAACTGCTGTCGGTTACTTTAAATTGCACCGCAAATGTTCCGATACTGGTATATTGTATGGTACCCGGATCCAATTGTGCTGATGTTGCAGGCGTACCGTTGGTGAACGTCCATTGATAGCCCAGGGGGCCGGGAGAGTAGCAAGTGCCTACTATGACTGATGGCGTAAGGCCATTACTGATACATACTGCACCAATGGCATTGATGGCCGCTTTGGGTAATCCCTTTACATAAAATGTATCTTCCTTAAACGATTCCGGACAGGCCAGCCCGGCATCTTTGGCTGATACTGTAAGGCGTACAACATATTGGCCGGGTACATTGAACTGTATTTCAGGCGAGGTGGTGTTGAGCGTTGAGCCGTTTATAAACTGCCAGGTAGGGGTTTGGCCGGTTCCACAGCCCAACGGATCGGTATAAGTTACTGTCCATTTATAATTATCGCCCTGGCATCCGTTTACCGGTGACGTATTGGTGAATACTGCGCTGCCGGGACCGCAACTGCTTTTGCGGTTCATTGTGAATTGAGCATCGGGGGCATTGCGAACGCAGATCACCTTCATCGTGCTATCCAAACCACACTTATCATTAAATATATACAGCTTTACCGTATAGGTACCGGTTGCTGTAAAATTCAGGTTCACTAAACCGGAACCAGTCGTCCATAAAAAGCCATTTGTCGAACTGCCGTTTAATGAGCCCGTGGAACCTGAGGTGATTGTATATCCGGTAGCAGGGGAAATGGTCCAAACCTGTTTACCCGAATTGGTACAGGTAGAACCGGTGCCGCCTGTGGGGGTGATCACTGATCCGTATGCCGAGGTACTGATGAGGGATACGTTTGTATTGGTGCACACTGTTTCGCTCGGGGCAATGTACATACTGGCGCGTGGCTTACCCGATACATATATAGGCACTACTGATGGGCTGGTAGTACCGCATGGGTTTTCGATGGTTAAATAAGCGCCGAATGCATTGTTGAATGTATTGTTACCGCTGCTGCTTGTAAAGGAGCAGGAACCTTGTGAAAAGAAATGCGATGCTATTGATGGGGGAACATGTTGAAATACTTGCGGAACGGTACCATCATTAATAAGGAATGTATACTGTGTGCCTGGCGGGTTGGCTAAAATATTATTGATGGCAAATCGCAATGAATCCGATGCGCAGATATCCGTATTGCCAAGGCTTGACAAGCCGCCTGCCGGGGTTGAACCCAGAAATACAATGTATTTTTTTATCCCTATACAACCGTCGGCGCCGGTTACGCTAACCGTCATGATGCTGCTGCCTAAAGGAAAAATGTGTTTTATGATAGTGCCTGTTGGCCAGGTACTAAATGTAGTATCTGGTGTACCATCGCCCCATGAAATGGCATAGCTGGTATTAATAGGCGTTGTGGTTGACTGATTAATGAAACTGAAAATATAGGAAGCGATATTCGAGCATCGTCTGAAGGTAGGCACCCCATTGAAAGTGCCATAGCTTATAGCTGCATCGGCATTACCAACGGTTGCATCCGGAACGTTTTTAACTGTAATATTTCGGGTGGTTGAATCTTTACAACCATATAAGTTGGTAACAACCAGTTTTACGGGGTAAACAGTAGTGCCGGGCA
>DASUVL010000899.1:0-3729 GCA_036379015.1 Niastella sp. | reverse complement strand
TCAATGGTGAATAAAAACCTCTGATCTTTTTAGCATATAAAAAGCCGGTAACATCGTAAAGAGGTTACCGGCTTTTTGTTTTTAGGATAGAATTACTATAATACCTTAATTACTTTTTCTTCCAATGTGTGGGAGTTTAGCTCTATAAGCTCTGTGCGGCCATTAGGATATTTGTGTATGAATAAATTAGGCTTCACACACAATTCATTTCGATAAATGATTGGCTGATTCATTGCTTTAACTTTTTCAATCTCTTTCGCTAAAACAGCTTTTAACCTGCTTTCCTTTTCTTTTGTATTTAATGCAAAAAATAATTTCTGTCCTTTTGAAGCCATGGCATTTAAAGTTGACTTGATCAAATATAATAAATTTCTGCCGGTTCAGCTTGCCTATTGCATATTGACTCTCTTCACCTCAAACTCCTTCACCAACCGCTCCACTTCAGTTTTGCTCACTGCCTTTTTCTGATCATCTATATCTATCACATACAAATAGCCCCTGCTCCCTGCTGTGGCAGTAAACGAATTTACCAGGTTAAACTGATGGCTTTCCAGCAATCGCCCGTTGCTTACATTCCACAATTCTTTGGCGCACAAACAACCCATGGTAGGCGTTAGCGGATACCAGGGTTTGTTCTTAAAATATTCCGGGTCAATGGTAGTACCATGCGCAATGATTGAATTGCGACCAAGCTTACCGGCATAAAAAGCTTCTGTTAACGAGGGCATAGTTCGCATCGACGGTGGCAACAATTGCAGGTAAGACCATAACATATCATTATTAGGTGTCCACACCGCGCTGTCACCTGCATGAAAATAGGTTGTCCATTTTCTTTCATAAGGCATTATCAACTGCAGATTAGGCGTAGGACCAATAAGCTTATTATACGTTACCGCAACCCCCTGTATACTGTAAATACCTTGCGGCGTATTGCCATCGGGAATAAAATAAGGCATACCGGAAGCAGAGCGAGCCAGTTGTTCAAAAACCATGAGCCGGCCATCGGAATACCGCATAAAATGGCCATCGGCATTTTGTACAATGGCCAGTCCTGCATAATCGCGATTATGCCGTTGAAATGAATAGATGACTTTTTTCTTCAGTACCTGCTGATAGCGGAACAATTCGATAAGGTCATTGGTGGCCGGCGCTTTATAATACTTGATAGTATTCAGGTATTTATCCAGTTCAGCCAACACGGTTATGTTACTGTATCCGGGAAACTGTTCTCTGATCCTTTTCCTGATATTACCGGTATTCACTTTCGATGTATCATAACGAAGACTATACGTTGCAGCCATAGCAAATAACAGCGGATTTGTTTCCTTGGCCAGCAGCAATTGAATGCTTTGTATGTATTGTTCGGGATATACGCCATATACCGTTTCCAGCATAGCGCGTTTTGTATCATAATGTAATGAATCGTACTGAACGAACATTTGTGTAATGCCCAATTGCGTGGTATCATTATCCAGCATAAACTGAACAATAGCCCGGCAGGCAGCTTCATACTTATCTTCCGTATTACTATCGAGGGGTGCTAAAAAAGCTTTGCCTACTACATTTTCGTGCAGGTCTTTTAATAAAAGTTGGCGCTTTTTATATAGAACAAAATCACTATAAATATCTTCACGGCGCGGCTGTGCTGACGAATCATATTGTAAAAAAATGAGTAAGCAGATTAGTACGGCCCGAACCTTCATAGTTGTAAATATACTTTACTGACTGAGAATAAATCTTTAATAATTGGTAACTTGAGTAAGCTGATTTTTGTGTGCAATGCTTAATGGCGGGTACTCAGCAAGAAACGTGCAGTTATTAATTTATTTAGTTTAAGTTTAATAAATTAGTTTGTGGTTTGGTTTTTGCTCTTTGGCCTTGCCCGCTGAATTAGCCAACCAGCGGAAAAGACGGTTTCCATATCCTTTAAAATGCCCAGAAGTTGATTGAACCCCATTCATAAAACCTGTTAACTCTTTAACTTATCAACCTGTCAACTTATTAACCTTAACTCTATGTCAAAAGATTACGCATCTACCCGTCGTAAATTTTTACAACAGTTAACAGCCACCTCCGCTATGCTGGCTGCAGGTCCCTTTGCATCATTAGCTAACCAGGAACAACTGGAAGAACGCATCATACGTTATCAAAGACCTGTCAGTCCCAATGACGCCATTCGTATAGGCATTATTGGTACCGGCATTATGGGGCATCAGGATCTGCAAACAGCATTGAAAGTACCGGGTGTTGAACTGGCCGGGGCCTGCGACTTGTACACCGGCCGGCTCGATAGAATGAAAGAATTGTACGGCAGTTCATTATTCACTACACAAGACTATCGCGAACTACTCAATAAAAAAGATATCGATGCCGTGATCATTGCTACCAGCGATCACTGGCACGCCCGCATTGCCACCGATGCATTTCGCAAGAACAAACACGTGTATTGCGAAAAACCGATGGTACATAAATTATGGGAAGGCTTGCCCCTGATCGGCGCACAACGCCTGAGCAAAAAAGTAATACAGGTAGGCAGCCAGCGGGTAAGCAGCATGGCCTACCTTAAAGCAAAAGAATTATACAAAGCCGGTGAAATTGGCGCCCTCAATTGTGTGGAAGCCACCTATGACCGGCAAAGCGCCATTGGCGCCTGGGAATACACCATGCCTACCGATGCATCGCCGCAAACCGTTGACTGGCGGCGCTATATCAGCGGTATGCCGCAAGTGCCTTTTGATCCTAAAAAGTTTTTCTGGTGGCGTAATTATAAAGCATTCGGTACCGGCATGGCAGGCGATCTGTTTGTGCATTTACTGTCGGGCATTCATATGATCACCGATTCTTTTGGCCCTAACCGTATTGTTTCGAGCGGACAACTTTCTTACTGGAAAGATGGAAGGGATGTACCGGATGTAATGACATCGATCATGGATTATCCGCAAACCAAAAACCATCCGGCTTTCCAGGTAATGCTGCGGGTGAACTTCATCAGTGGTGGCGGCAATAAAAGTGTTATCCGGCTTTATGGTACGGAAGGTATGATTGAACTGGATGGCAATGGCTTCACCGTTACACACAGTATGCTGCCCAAAGCGCCGGGCATAGGCGGTTATGATGCGTTGAACACCTACCCCACTGCCATGCAGGAAGAATTGAAAAAACAATACAACGATAAGTGGTCAAAAGAAGATCAGAAAAGACCCGAAAAAGCGCCGGTAAAATATAAGATGCATGAAGGCTATAGCGATCACCTCGATCACTTCACCAATTTCTTTGATGCCATACGCACCGGCGGCGTGGCCAATGAAGGGGCCGAATTTGCCTTCCGGGCAGCAGCGCCTTGTTTGGCGGCCAATGACAGCTATTTCCAAAAAAGGATGATTTACTGGGATCCCATTAATATGCGGCTGAGAGGAGCGTAAGTAGTTTATGGTTTGTGGTTTATAGTTTGTCGTTGCTTTATCCTCGGTTACCCTGATTAAAGGCAGACGGGCTAATTGATTAAATTTCAATCAGCACTCGACGTCAATTATTTCACCACATTTGCGTTTTTAAACAACCGTTTACGTTTGTAGACGCCCATTTACTTTTCTAAATACCCTCTTTGCGTTTGTAAACTATGCGCTACAAATTATTTTCGACCGTTTACAAACGCAAACCATATTCCAGCGTTTTTTTTCGGTCGTTTACAAACGCAAACCATGCCCCAGCGTTTTATTTTGGCCGTTT
>DASUVL010000898.1:0-3205 GCA_036379015.1 Niastella sp. | reverse complement strand
ATCGCCGGTGGTAGCTGCGATCTTCTTATAATTAATGCTGTCGCTACTGCGGTATAACTCATACGTTACACCGGTCATGGGCCAGCATACATTCCAGCTAAGGATGGCGTTTGCACCGCTGCGTTGTGAACGGAAATTGGCCACGGCTAATTCGGTAGGCACCGGTGCATTAATGGCCGGGAATGCATAGAATGGATCCCAGTCGGCGAACAGGTTGGTATTGTTGTAATAAGCAGCAGCCTGGTTGTCGGTCAATTGTTTTGACCAGGTAACGCGTTTGCTTACATCAACCAGGTCGCCGTTGTATTTTCTGCTTTTATATTCTGCATACGTGGTAAGTGCGGTATCAACACCCCATGTTGACCAGCCTGTGGGGTTGATCGATGATCCCATCTGTGTATTGAGAAAAACTGTTTTAGGCGAATTCTGCCAGGGTCTTCCCAAACTATAAGTCGTAACACCTCTGTTCCTGGTGAGTATGCAATTTCTGAACACTTCTCCATAGGCCTTATCTGCAGGGGTATTGCCTGCCGTAACATAGCCGCCGCCACTGCCATCGACACGATCTCTTGGGAAAATGACACAGGAGTCGAAAACAGCCGTAGAGGACCCGAAAATAAAGTCGGTATTGCCATCAATATAACAGTTCCTGAAATAGTGGCGTCCATTACCGTTATGCCAAACCGTATCCTGTCCGCCGATGAAACGGCAGTTTTTATACACGCAACGGTCGCCGGAGATGTATATAGCCACAGCCTGGGGGCCATCGCCGGTATACCCGGTGGAATTTTCAACCGTAATGCTCATCATATAAAAATCATTGGCATTAATAGTAAGGGTAGCAGAGGTATTGGTGCCAATGGGTACGCCATTCTCAATTTTACCGGAATAGGAATCCCAGCTTATGATGGTATTGGCTACGCTTTCTCCGATCAAATGAATGAAAGGCTTATTGGATGGCACCTTTATTTTTTCTATATACTTACCGTTTTTAATAAAGATCACATACGGTGTTGTTCTTCCGGCAGGCGCAGCATCGATCGCTGCCTGAATGGAGGTATAAGTGCCGGTACCATCTTTTGCAACCACTACATCGGCATTGTTGGCTGTATAGATCTGCACCGGGTAGTTGACCGGTACATGCACTGATATGGATGTTGAAATAGCGGGTGAATAATTAAAAGCCTTGTCAACTGTAAATATATAATAGTAATACGTGGTGTCAGACTTGATCACAGCCACGCTGCCATCGTCGTTAAACGCGGTAGCTGTACCAATATATACAACACTATTAGCGGCGCCCACCTTATTGCCGATGGAATATATACCGTTTGTATTCAAAGCCGGTGGGGTAGCGCTCGTGCTGCGTACAACCAGGTAGCCGCCACCATCTATGCCGGAAGCCGGGGGCGTCCAGCTTACGTCGATCGTGTTGTCTGCATTAGCTGCGGCTGCCACTGCGGAGGCAGCGCCGGGCGAGGTATTGTCAGGCAACGGGTTTCCCTGATCATCGGCGGGGTATACCACAAAATCGTCTACATCAAATGGTTTTACGATGGCAGCGCCGCCGCCATTAAACCGCAAACCGCCATAGGAATATATAGACGTATAAGCAGGATTGATGGAGTAGGGGATGGCTGATTTCAACCAGCTATTATTGGTGCCGGCATACGCTATGGTACTATAGCCGGTCGTAAAATTTATACTATCGGCTGTTGCCAGCAGGCCGCTTACGCTATTACCGGTGGCCGGAGCCGGAGATCGATAATAATATTGAACAATATATTTTGTGGTCTTTGAAAAATTGGGTGATGTTACTGAAGGGGTGTAAACGTTCTTGGTGCTGCCGCTTGTGCTGGTGTATGTAAAATAATTTATACCACTTCTGGCAGTACCATTATTAACGATGTTGGCCGAACCGGAGGTCGTCCAAACCGTCTGCATCAGATTAGTAGCTGCAGCGGGCGCCGTAGTGGATACAGCCCCGGCAGACTGGTTTTCGAACCCGCCTTCCATAACAGGAAACATACCGATCAGCTGTTTTTGGTTGGACGAAAGATGGGCGGTTGTTCCATTAACGGAAAAATTCAGGGTAGCAGCGCCATTGCTTTCAATAACCAACTGGCCGGGATAATTACCCGAGGTTCCGGCGTTTAATCTGATGTTGATAATGGTAGAAGTGACATTGCCGCCAACCGGGTTTAAGGTAATGACCGTGCTCCAGTTGGTTCCGTCTGTTGATAGCTGATAGTTTGCAGGCGCCGTGATATTGATAGCGCCTGACAGATTTTTTCCGGAAACCGGAATGCTTTGTATCGCAGATGGCGAGCCGGTTGTTTGACTAAAATTGTTGAAGGTAGCATTGGCATAAATAACCGGCGCCGTGCTGTTTGTGGGATTGGTAAGACTGTTCAGGTAATTCTCCAGATGGGTATAGCCATTCGAAGCATAACCGTTGCGGTCAGTGGCGTCGTTCGGATCTAATGCATTGGTCGTTTCGTAATTATCGGGCATGCCGTCGTGATCGCTGTCGGCTAATGCTGAAACGGCAGCCAATGCAGGCCAGGCGTTTACGGTTTGTGCATAAGGCGTACCGTGCGGATAACCGCCCTGCACATCAATGATCTTACCTGTTCTGTTGCGTACATCGTTTACTATGCGCTGGTCGAGCGTATCGCGATTAGGTAAAGAACAGCCGGCTTTTCCCAATACGGCATCAAACGCATTTAGGGCTGTTTCTGTTGATATGGGGTAACCATGGTTGAAAGGTGCGGTTGCCATGGCCTGTGTTGGATCTGCAGCACTAACGCCGGCCCAATTGTCGGCAGTGTTGGTGGGCGAACCATCGACATAGTTGCCGTTCACATACCATTTGCCAACCGGAACAGTAGCACTGTTGCTGGGATTGCAGATGCGGTACTTTACGCCGTTCCCGGTATTAGGGCCGTACTTGTAATAATTATTTACTACGTTATAGTTTCCGCCTTCACCCCCATATACGGTATTAATGCCCCAGTTATAAATAACATTATTGCGGAAGTCTACATTTTCTACACCCATAGTGGCGGGGGTATAGGTGCTGATACCTGCAAAGCGTGGATTCCTGTTGCGGCAATGGGCTATCAGGTTATGATGCATGCTGCCTCTTTTGGCGCCCCAGATGCCGCCGTAGCCATGCTGCTCATAGTCGGTATCGCCTGTTTCA
>DASUVL010000897.1:0-4766 GCA_036379015.1 Niastella sp. | reverse complement strand
CAAGGTACAGATGGGCGTATCGGGTATTGCACTGGATTCTGCCGGTGCGCTGAAGCCCGCCTCTGGTCATCACCATATTTTGATCGATGCAGGTGATTCGCTTACTGCCGGTACGGTAGTTCCCAAAGATTCTACCCACCTGCATTTCGGTAATGCGCAAAAAGAAGCAGAACTGAAGTTAACACCCGGCGAACACAAACTTACTTTGCAGTATGCCGATGGCATTCATCGTTCATACGGTGGTAAACTGGCCGCGTCGGTGACCGTTACCGTACAGAAATAATAACAATCACTGTTTTTATAAAAGATCAGGGGCAGCCGTCTGAAAAGGATGACTGCCCTTTTTTAATGCCGGGCAGGTAAGCATAGGATGGAGAGTGGCGCTATTGTGCAATCGATTGTGTAGAGGAAAATCAGATTAAAGTGTCTTATTTACACAAAAAGAACCTGCTCTAAAAGGAAATTCCAGATGACTTATTTGTTAAAATACAGCAGCTCGTCTAAAAAATTATTTATTTATAATTCTGATTAATATTTTTGAAGAAGTTAAACAAGGTCTATGCAATAGCTTTGAGGGCATGACCTGCGGGGCGATTTTCTAATCGCCCCTTTTTTATTGTAGAAATTTGTAAAAGTGTACAATCAGACATCCTCACCCGTTGATAAGGATCAATTATACAAATTTATTTGCATGTCATTTGGTACAACGGTATCACTTGATTGTTTTAATTAGTGATAGTCGGTTATTGCTCCGGTAAAAAAATGAGATCACCCCTGAATTTCATTTTCGGTTCAGTAAAAGATTATTGTAGTTCTTTTCTTTGTGAAGTATCGCAAATTACACTTTACCAGGAGCCAGTTCTCTGGTTCCTGCTTTTTTTATTTTAGCCCTTCGGCTTGCACCTCCGTGTGCCACCGCTAAAGCTAAGGCGACACGCGGTGCTCCGACGCTGAAGCTCAGGCGCAAGCGTCTAAAGCTTCAGCGACCCCGATGAATCGGGGGACGCTCAATGTTTATACTTTTAAAAGATTCTTACTGCGTACTCACATATTAAAGCACTACCCGCTTTGCACCCACACCCATAAAAAAAACCTCCGCCGCAAATGCGCAACGAAGGCTAATATTTTCAAAGTAATCACTCACATGCTCATTCACTAGCCCTGAGCGAAGTCGAAGGGTTAGAATTGCAATCTAAAGCTGCCAAACACCCCAAAACGTTGTGATGAAGCTTCGGGCAATGGTTGCGGTAATACCCGCCACACAAAATCAAATCGAAATACCTTAAAGATGTTATCAACACCAGTGCCTATTTCGAGGTAAGTATTGCCATCGAGCGATTCAAATTTGTACTCAGAACCAGCTGGCATATTCAGGGCTTTATTTTCATCACTTAAGCTGCCCCACAAACCTTTTACCTGGTAGAACTGACGCCATTTTAGTTTACGGGTAAGCGGTAGAAAGCGGAATAAGCCTGCCCCGATATTGTGTTCAAAATTAAACCCGGCATACTGATCGTGCAGGTATTGCCAGCGGTTCATTAAACTATAGGCATACTTGTTATAGTAATAAATTTCATTACCAGGCGCCACATCCAGTAACATAAAAGGCAGTGTGCCAAACGTGCGGCCGCCAAATACGTTATAATACAACGTGCCGTACGGCGAGATCTTTATGTAATCAGAAACGCTTCCACTTAATTTGTGGTAATCATAATGACTATTTAGCACACCCGACATTCCCCGGGTATATTTAATAGATGTAATTGGGTAGGGGCTGCCGATGCTGTACCGGTAAAAAGTACCTTCAATGAATTTTTCCAGGTAACCAAACCGAACCTGTACAGAGGCTTCAAATGTATTTAATGGTTCAGTAGTAACATTGCCATCATTGAAGATCTCTTTGTTGGGCAGGTTCAGTACGGGGTTATATAATTTACGTACACCACTCAACGTAACTGACAAACCCGAATGCCATTCCTTAAATAAATCCAATTGCATTAATTCGGTTTTCAGGAATTTTATGGGAACGCCGTTCTTTCTTACCGCCAACGCAAAAATGTTATCCTGGCTTACTTCATCTAAATAATTCTGGCCGTAATCAAGATCTTTTGAATATTTGGCAAAAATGTAGGCACGCGGATTTTTCTTAAACAGGTACATGGCGTCTGCCTCATATTTAAATTGCTGGTCTTTGGTGCCATATGCCAGGTAACCATGTAACCGCAGCTTTTTACTGAAGTAACGGTTGGTGCCAAGGTCCCAACGGAAGCGATAGCCTTCCAGCACGTTCGAAAAGACCCAGTTATACCAGGGACCGATCTCGAATTTCCCTACATCCAGGTAACCGGTAGCCAGAAAATTTATGGTTTTAACTGCACGCTGAAAAGCAGGCAGCTTTAACAGCGTATCAATTGTTTGGTATAATTTCTTTTCGGTAACACTTAATTCTTCGTGCCGGTTCTCTACCCAAAATGAATCAGGAGGATTGTTTGCGTGCGGGGGAAGGATCGTTTCTTCAATAAGCTTGTTTTTTGCCAGTTGATTGGTTACCGAGGTATCATTTACAACAACGTCTTGATAGGTGGTGGTTTTTCTGCCAATGGCCGATAGCAGCTTTTCTCCTGACAACAGGGAAAGATCAACTACAAATTTATCTCTTGTTAAAAACCAGGTGCTGTCATTCAACAAAGCGAATTCCTGTATCAGGCTCAGCCTGTTCACATAGTTCAAATTCGCATCTTTACCCAGGCGAAGGTTCATTTTCTGAATGGCAAAAGTGGTATCATGTACCCAGCAATCGCCTTCAAAGGTGTTTTGCCCTTTGTGTTTAGGAATAAAGAAGAAGTGAATGAGCCGGCGGCCATTTACAAATTGGGAGTCCAACACTTTATAATTGTAAAAGTTATCGCCATTATCGCTGATGGGGCTCACGAATTGTTTGTCAAATACCGGAATGAAATTGCTGTAAAAGTTTACGTTCTGGTCAATACCACCCAGTAATTTTGAAACGCTTTCATTGTTCACCCCCATGGTTTTTATGCCTTTAAATACTTCGCGGCGGCGTAGGGGCGATTTTTGGTAATAATAATCTGAGAGAGCTTCTGTAATGTATACGGGTAAATAGGGAATGCCTTCTTCCGTAGTATCAATATTGTTCAGCACAAAATTAAACTTGCGCACAAACGGCAGATTCTCCCATTTTTCTCTTTTGATGTTCTTGAGGTCTACTTCCAGTTTATTATACAATTCGTAGGAAAAGTTTTTAAAACGATAGCGGTCATTTTGCGGTTTGTGTTTCACAATACGTTTCCACATCAGCAGGCCGCGGTCAATTTTCTTTTTGACAACAACTGCATCAAATTTGCCCCGTTCCATCAAAATGCTAAGGTCTAAAACATTGTTTTTTACTTTTTGCAATAAAAAACTATCGAATGGTAGTTTAAATTCCTGGTACCCAACATATGAAATGATGAGGGTGTCCGTTGTAGGCCATTCGTTGAAACGGAAAATAAAAGATCCTGCTGAATCGCTGAGTTTGCCGGTTTTTTGAGATTTGAATTGCATAGAGGCGAAAGGAATACGTTCGTCACTATGGGCATCTTTAACAATTCCTTTCAGTATCCTGGTTTGTGCTACTGCGTTTTGGGTCAAAAGAATGAACAGCAGGAGTTTGATCGGTCTAATAGGCATTCTAATAAGGTCGGTTTGATTTATCCGGCAAAAATACAATAACAGATAGAAAAGCATAATGTTAAAAGCGATAAATGGGGGGTAGTAGTCGGTAAAAACAGAGTTCTTTCGGTAGGCAGCTCTCTTTTTTCGGCCTATAATTATCGAGAATGTGCGGCAAACATACTGTTGTTGATTATATTTCATGGGATCATATGCGTTTTTTAAATGGAACAACTGCTTTCCGCCCGTGATGAACCGGGTCCGGTCGATCATCTTATTATTCAATTTCGTGTTACGGCCTGTTTTCGACTGTTATTAGACAATTAAATACCTATTCACCCTGATCTGAGTCTGTTATTTTTATGGCGGGGATAGAAAAAGTTTGGAAATGTCAGAAACTCACGCTTACTTTGTTTTACAAAGTGCTTTTTATGGATAGCCAACATCCCCCGCTGGAAACCTTACAGGATATTAAACGAATGATGGAACGTTCGTCTCGCTTTATTTCCCTCAGTGGGTGGAGCGGGATCAGCGCCGGCATAAGCGCCCTGGTAGGAGCCTGGGTGGCACATAACCGGATTGCCAGCTACGTGCAGGCAATGACTGGAGGCGATTTGGATGGGAGATCAGGGCACTATGCGGTCGATAGCCCGGCTGCTTTAACGAAAGACCTGATGATAATTGCCGCCATTACATTTATCGCTGCATTTATTTCAGCTTTTGTATTTACCTGGGCCCGAAGCCGCAAAAATGGCACACCGCTGTGGGACCGTACCGTGCAACGACTGGCATGGAATACCATTTTACCCATGGTGGTTGGCGGATTGGTTCTTATCAGGGCTATGGAATGGGAATACTATCATTTTATAGTGCCCGGCTGTTTGATCTTTTACGGACTGGCGCTGGTGAATGCATCGAAGTATACATTAGGTGAGATCCGCTACCTGGGTTATGGCCAGTTGATAATAGGTATAATTAATTTGTGGGCTGGTGGTGACGGTTTGTATTTTTGGGCCGCCGGTTTTGGTGTATTGCATATCATTTATGGTGCAGTAATGTGGTGGAAGTATGAACGGAAGCCTTAGACAATAATT
>DASUVL010000896.1:0-3227 GCA_036379015.1 Niastella sp. | reverse complement strand
TTACCATTTTGACTGGCAAAAATTCCCAGTACAGAAGAGTTATTTGCGCCAGTGATATCATAATAGGAACTGGCGGCCAACTGGTTGTACAGGTCAAACGCATTTGTTGGGTTAATGTTACTGATTGAACCCAGCTTACCCCAGCCCCCACGCAATTTCAGTTCATTCAGCCAGCCTACTTTTCCAAAGAAGTTTTCGCGTGTGATACGCCAGCCGGCGGTTACGCTCGGGAATACACCCCAGCGCTGACTATTGTCGAATACCGAAGAACCATCACGGCGCAGGGTACCGCTTACCAGGTATTTATCATCATAGTTATAATCAACACGGCCAAACTGTGAATACAGCGAAGTTTGTACAGGTGTGGCCTGGTTATTACCATCAATATCGATCCCGTTATTGATATTAAGGTTGCCTGTTACCTGGCCCCTGGGCGGACCGAACAACAAGGTCCACAAACTGGGATTTACAGTGAGGTTACCGGCATTGGTTACCGGATAATTCGTGCGTTGTCCAAAGAATCCACGCTGGTAGTTTTGAATGGCTTCGGTTCCTGCCAACACTTTAAGATTATGATTACCCCAGGTGTTGTTATAGGTCAAAGTATTTGTCCACGTCCAACTGCTGTTGTACGCCGTAAACTCCGTAAAACTGTTGGGGTTTTTATTGTTCTCGGCGTTTTCGTAAGAAGTGTAGGAGAAAACGTTCCAGGTATGGTTATCGAAAAAACCGCCAAAGCTGGTGCGTGCGGTAAAGTGTTTGAGCAGATCCACTTCTGCAAACACGTTGCCCTGTACCTGCCAGGTATTGTCTTTATTATTGGCGGTACGCTTCAGATTGGCCACCGGGTTTTGCGCATTACCAAGGCCCTGGGATCCGGTGCCGGCAAAATTACCCTTGATGTCATATACAGGAATAAGTGGGCTTTCGCGATAGCTGTGTGAAATAGGATTGCCTTCGTCCTGGTTGCCGTTTGTTAAACCCGGATTTTGCCGGTAGAAAATGTAAGCATTCTCACCGATGCGGACCTTATTGCCCAAATTAAATGTAGTATTGATCCTGGCTGAGTATCTTTTTAAATAAGTTTCAATCAACGTTCCCTGTTGATTAAAATAGTTCAGCGATAAAAAGAAAGTCGATCTGTCGGAACCCGATGAAACCGCCAGGTTATGGCTGGTGATGGACGCCGGTTTAAAGATCTCATGAAACCAGTCGGTCCCTTGCTTATTGGTTTTGGTGATCTGGTTGTCGTACAGTTTGTACGTAGATGGATCGGTGTTCGGATCACCTTCCATGGCGGCCGTCGGCCTGATATAATCAGGAATAACCGGTGTTGTTCCGGTACCCAGCTGTTTGTGCCCGGGCGTAAGCCCGCTGTTAATGTAGCCTTGTTGAATGGCGTTGGCTGTTTCCTGGGTGTTAGCAATATTAAACCCGTCTTTCAATGGCCGCTGTGTGCCATAGTAAGCATCGTAATTTACACGTACTTTACCAGTGCGGCCCCGCCTGGTGGTTACGACAATTACGCCGTTTGAACCACGTACCCCGTAAATGGCGGCAGCACCTGCATCTTTTAATACCTGAATAGATTCAATGTCGTTCACGTTCAGGTCGTGCATGTTTCCTTGTGTACCATCAATGATCACCAGCGGATCGGTTGACCCTACTGAAGTGATACCACGTACCCGGATGTTACTGTTGCTGCCCGGCATACCCGATGTAACGATGGTTACACCGGCAGCCTGCCCCTGTAACGCTTTTTCAGGTGTTCCGGTGGGTATCTGTCGCATGTTATCGACCTCTACCACTGCCACGGAGCCGGTAATATCTTTTTTCCTTTGGGCAGTGTAACCGGTGATCACCACTTCATTCAAATTGGAAGTGGTTGTTTTCAATGAAACGGTCAGCGTGAGGTTACTGCCAACCGGTAATTCCTTTGGCTCGTAGCCAACAGAAGAAAATACCAACACGGCAGAAGCATTCGGAACAATGATAGAAAATAAACCTTCTGCGTTGGTTTGTGATGCAACGTTTGACCCTCTTACCGACACAGTAGCGCCTGTGACCGGTTGATTGTTCGAGTCCGTTACTTTTCCGGTAATTGTTTTTTGCTGAGCAAGAATCGTTGTGGCAGGTAATAGCAATAGGATAACTAGCCACAACCTAACAGTTAGCTTTGAGGGCATAATTGTGTTTTTTTGAATTGTTTGGTTGTGAAGAAGGCAACTAAATATAACGATTAATCAAAAGCCTTAGAAATAAAAAATCACGTTTTTGATATACCGTTAGTCACGAAGAAGAACATTTTATTTTTTATATATCTTATCTGTTGATAATTAATTTAATCAATAAAATGTATAACGTAACGGTTATCTATACCTTTTTTATTACTTCAAAAACTTCGAACTAAATATATCTTAATTAGAGGAAGGGCCGGTAGTAATTGCTGCAACCGGTAAAAAAATAGGTAGTAAATGTTAAATTTTCATTGAGCTATACAGCGTTTTGCATATTATAAATTTTATCATCTTTGTGGCCATCGGCCGGGTAGTTATGCCAATTCTTCAAATCGGCGGGAAATGTGACTTTTTCGTCACTAATTGGCTGCAAATAAGACAATTTGGCTTACCCGGGCGCACTGGCAAAATAATTGACAAGTATAGCTTACCAGTGAAAAATGGTAATTTAGCGCCGCCGTAATGGCAGCGTCCTGTAAGACGCAAAAAAGATCGGTCCCGACCCCTAATTCCGGGGCTGTTTCGACCGTCAATATTTCAGTTTAGAAAGTGAAAAAACACGTAAGCGATAGTTATGGCAGATAATGAAAAAAACACCGTAAACAACGAAAACGGTACTAATTCAGGAATGGATATCAATACCGATGAAAGTATCAGCGGTTCTTCGCATCTTAATGAACCGGTTGCCTGTGAAGATGAGGTAGAAAAGTTGAAAGGCGAAATTGCAGAGCTAAAGGATAAATACCTGCGGCATGTGGCAGAATTTGATAATTTCAGGCGGCGTACCGCCAAGGAAAGGATTGAAATGATCCAGACCGCCGGTAAAGAGGTGATCACGTCCCTGCTCGATGTGCTGGATGATTGCGACCGGGCTGAAAAACAATTACAAGCCAGCGAGGATGGCCTTTTGAAAGAAGGTATTCAACTGGTGTTTAATAAGTTAAGAAATACTTTGCAGAGCAAGGGCGTAAAACCCATGCAAACCATTGG
>DASUVL010000895.1:0-4129 GCA_036379015.1 Niastella sp. | reverse complement strand
CTTGATCATGCTGACTACAGCAAGACTGTTCACAAGATAATGTCTGGTGGTGCAGATGTTGTATTTAATACGATCGTTCCTCCCGGGCTCACGCCATTCCTCGAACAACTTTACAAAGCTGGTTTCTCGAAAAAGGGCGGACACATAGTTTGCACTTACTTCGACGAGAATTTTTTTAACCTGGTACCAGCTGCACACGTTGAAGGTTTGTACAGTTGTCTGGATTTCTACCAGAACATCAGCGACCCGTTCAGTAAGAAATTGATTGATGAGTACAACAAGCTCTATCCGGGCAGCGCCAGGTTCACGGCCGGCAGTGCATGTTCTGGCATGTACCGGGGATTAAAGCTGTGGGAGGCTGCTGTTAAAGAGGCCGGCTCACTAAAGCAGGATGATGTCATCAGGGCACTGGACCACGCAAAAATAGCAGAGGGGCCGGGTGGCGCAGCCGAAATGGTGCCCGGTCAGCATCACGTTCGAATGAATATGTACATTGCCCAGGCAAACAACGGTAAGTTCAAAATTGTAAAGAGCCTGGGGATCATTGATCCCAAAGAGCGTATGCTAAACTAAATAGTCTATTTGACTGCTAAAAACTGTCGCCTGCACCGTATTTTGGCAAATCCGTACACTGTACTGTCCGCTTTCGTACACTTTATAAACTGTTCTATTTATAAAGCCCGCTTTGGTAAAGGGTTGCAGGATTGGCATGCCCATTGAATCCGATCAGTGGCTGGCTCGAAGTGTGTCCGGGAGATCTATCATGTACAACTAAAAACATCCTTATGTTCAGGAGCTATTTCACCATTGCTGTAAGACAAATGATGAAGCAGAAAATGTATGCTGCTATAAAAGTTGGCGGTTTTGCATTAAGTATTGCGGCATGTTTACTGATTGCCTTGTACATTAAAGACGAATTGAGTTATGATAAAAATTGGGCAAATGCAGATCGTATTTATAGAATAATAGGAGAATATAACAACAATGGTAAAATTGAATCCGGTAATTCGTGGCCGGCGCCAATGTCAAAAGTACTGCGTGAAGATTTTCCTGAAGTGGAAAAGGCAGGACGTTTTCTGGATGCACCGAGCTTTTATGGAGCAGGTAGTAACCAGGTAAGAAAAGCAGATGAAACACAAAATACCTACGAACAGGGATTCAGTTATGCAGACCAGGACATGCTCGATATATTACAGGTGCCAATGGTGTATGGAGACAGGAAGCTTGCATTAAGCGAACCAAACACCATGGTTATTTCAAAGAGCAAAGCCGACAAATATTTTCCCAATCAAAACCCGGTTGGAAAAATGATGGTCCTGAATAATAATGTAAAGAACCCTTATAAAATTGGGGGTGTGATGCAGGATTTCCCAACCACTTCACACATTCACTACGATTTTTTGTTAACCATGACAGGCCACCAGCTTTGGGATGGTGAACAAACAACATGGATGTCGAGTAATTATTCTATTTATGTTTTGTTGAAGCCGGGTGCCAATGCTGCTCAGTTTCAAAGCAAGTTGAAAAACATTCTTACAAATTATTTTGTGCCGGCTTTAAAAAAGAACGCAGAAAAGATCGCCGATGATCTTGCACAGCATGCAAAACTGCTTATACAACCAATAACAGCTATACATCTCTATTCAGCCGACATTGACGATGATCTTGAAAAAAGTGATATAAAATTCGTATGGCTGTTTGGCGCCATTGCCGTTTTTATTCTTGTAATTGCCTGTATCAATTTCATTAATTTGTATACCGCGAAATCTGCTAACCGGGCAAAAGAAGTAGGGTTAAGAAAAGTTGTGGGATCGCTTCGCAGCAACCTGATAAAACAATTCCTGACAGAATCTGTGTTGTATAGCGTGTTGTCGTTTGTGCTGGGCTTGTTGATCGCTGTGTTGATGCTTCCATATTTTAATACGCTTGCAGCAAAACATTTAATGATTCCCTGGACTGCCTGGTGGTTGCTTCCCGTAATGATCCTTGCTGCAATCGTTATCGGTATATTTGCCGGTTTATATCCTTCCTTTTATTTGTCATCATTCAAGCCCATTCATGTTTTGAAAGGGCAACTGATCAAGGGAACAAAAAATTCAATTTTGCGAAACGGGTTGGTTGTATTTCAATTCACTACTTCCATCGTTCTCATCATTGGCACCATTGTTATTTACACGCAAACAAAATATATACTTAATAAAAAAGTGGGTTTTGATAAAGACCAGGTGCTGCTTGTACAGGGAACAAATACGCTAGAAAAAAATATACAAACTTTTAAAAATGAATTGCTGAAATCTTCCGAAATAAAAAGTGTTTCGGTTGGAGATTATTTGCCAATTTCCGGCACTAAACGAGATGGTAATACTTTCTACAACGAAGGAAAAGCAAAAGAAGAAATTGGCGTATTTACTCAAAAGTGGCCGGTAGATCATGATTACCTGAAAACAATGGGTATGCGCATGGTGCAGGGAAGGTATTTTTCTAAAGATATGCCTTCAGATTCTGCGGCTGCGGTTATTAATCAAACGATGGCTGTAAAACTTGGTTTGAAAGACCCTGTTGGAAAGCGTATACAAAATGGCTGGCAGCACTTTATCGTAATAGGCGTAATGGAGGACTTCAATTTTGAAACCATGCGGCAGGACATAGAACCACTTTGTTTTGTGTTGGGTAATTATAACACTTCCATTGTTTCTGTAAAGATGAGCGGCGCCAATGCAAAGGACGTTATCAATTATGTATCCAAAGTATGGAAAAGCTTTTCACCCAATCAACCTTTTCGTTATACATTCCTTGATGACAGTTTTGCCAAAATGTATGCAGATGTTCAAAGAACAGGGCGCATCTTCACCAGTTTTGCGGTACTTGCCGTTATTATTGCATGTCTTGGATTGTTTGCACTTTCAGCCTTCATGGGTGAACAACGCAATAAAGAGATTGGCATCCGCAAAGTACTTGGCGCAAGCGTAAGCGGCATTACAGCCATGCTCTCAAAAGATTTTGTAAAACTCGTTATTATCTCAATAGTTATTGCATCGCCAATTGCCTATTGGGCAATGACGAAATGGTTGCAGGATTTCGCATACCGCATTTCTATTACGTGGTGGATGATCGCTACAGCGGGGATAGCCGCCATTGTAATTGCATTGATAACAATAAGTTTTCAATCAATTAAGGCTGCATTAGCAAATCCGGTTAAGAGCCTGAGAGCGGAATAATCCGGTTTTGACGCCATCCATAGGAACACCCATAACATCTTGTTATTATTGTTCCACCACAATGATGGTATCGGGGCCTTCAATGATGATGCCTTCCGTTGAAATAGCATTACCAATTTTCATTTTGGTGAATTTTACCGGGGTGTTCGTTCCCATTAATTTCACCTGTTTTATTTTAAGCTTTGCATCGGGCAATAGAATGGTATTGGCTTCCGGCGCTTTGTACAGGTGCAGATAGATCAGCTTTCCTTTTTGGGTGGTTACTCCCCAGGTTTGCGGTGGCAGCGGTCCACCCCGGGTGCCATAAATACTTTCGCCATATTGTTGCAGCCACTTCCCTGCCCCGGCCAGCGTATCGGCAAACTCTGATTGTATAAGACCGGTGGGCATGGGCCCTACGTTCAGCAGCAGGTTGGCATCGCGGCCGGCTGCACTCACCAGCAATTGCACCACCTGTTTCACCGATTTGTAATTGCGATCGGTGATATTGTATCCCCAGGCGCCATTGATTGTTTCGCAGGTTTCAAGCGGCATGGCATCGGACGGCTTTTGAAAACTTAGGCCCGACTTATTCTCACCTGGCAGGTCTCTTTCAAACATTTGAAAATCTTCACCGGCAAGCGGCGATAAATGGTGGTTATTGCCGATCATACATTGCGGCTGCAGTTTATGAATGAGCGAATATATTTCGTCATATTTCCAATCAATGCGCGAATTACGGTCTGCATGGCCTTCCGGATTGGTCTGGTCCCAATGACCATCGAACCAGATGCACATGATGTCGCCATAGTTCGTCAACAGTTCTGTGAGCTGGTTCTTCATGAATTGCAGGTAGGAAGCGTAATCGCTTTTCTGGGTTCGCCCGGTGCCCTGCCCTGTTCGGCCTGTTTCGCGGGGGTAGTCGTTCCGGT
>DASUVL010000894.1:0-3470 GCA_036379015.1 Niastella sp. | reverse complement strand
AGCAAGTGCCAATTATAAACATTGTAAATCTCTTTCTCCACTTCGTGTTTTTCCTATGGTTATAATTACGAGTTACTGATGCGGTATGCCTTAAGATGGGAGCGGAAAATACGGCATCTGTAATCGAATGGTGCTATACTTCATGAGCCGATGTATTCCGCACTGCTCACCTGACAGGCTGGGTGTTTACTCGTATATATTATGATCTGGTACTCTCTTTTCGGTTGCTGGTTTAACCACAAGGCGCTTACTTCAATCCCCGGTAGTGAGAACTAAAGAACGGCCATTTATTGTTATTATTGTTTTAATGACGCCTTACAGTAGTTTTACTATGAGAACAGGTTTTTTTGCTCCGTACTTTCATCAACGCCCAATGGCGGCAGATTTGGCCATTCATAGGGTGCTGTTTTTTCCTTCTTATCAGGGCGGGGTTTGGTAGAACGAATGGTGAATACAGGCCAGTGATCTAATGCTGATGAAGGCATTTCATAATCAAGTACCTGTTGTATTTCTTCATCAGTTAAACCCGGTTGCAGCCATTTCAGTTCCAGTTCTTTGGGCAGGAACATTGGCATGCGGAATACATTTGGTCCGCCATTGTGTATCTGGCGCATGACGGAATTGGCGGCGCGGGTAATAAGTGTGAACGTGCCTTTTATTTCACCGGTTTCAACATCGGGGATGGGGGCGTAGTGATACAAACCGGGGATGCAGAACATGGGTCTTTCTTTTAACCGGATTAAATAAGGCACCTTATTTTTCCAGCCTTTTATTTCGCGGTGTTCATAAATGCCGGTTACCGGAATAAGACATCTTTTTGCGCGGATCCTTCTCCAGAATGATTTCTTATCATTGATAATTTTTTCGCTTTGTGCATTGCACATGTATTGGCGGCTCTGTTTTATTTTCTCCGGCGTATTCATATAATCCGCGATCACCCCCCACTCAAACGGCATTAATTTATAGGCGCCATCGTCATTAATAATGACCGGGTATTTCCTGTAAGCCTGTGCCTGCACATGAATGGTCATATCGAAATCGATCGATAACTGGGTATCAACAACCAGGTCGGGCAGGTAATCGGTTATTAATTGAATGTTCGATGAAAAAGAAATATCGTAACACATGCATCAAAAATTTTCAATGTCTGCAAGCGGTAATTTTACCTCATGTATCCCAAACTTTAAGGTAATGAAAAGTTCGCCAAACTGAACAAAAAGATCAGCCTTCACCTGATCGTTGCGGCCTGGTGTCCATTGCATTTTATGAGTAATATAGGTGCGGATCTTCGCTGCAATGGCCGGTGTTGGTTTCCATGGCTGTTGCACTAATGGGCTGTATATATGAAAACCTTCGGGCTGGCTGGCAGCAACGAATAGTTTTTCATAATGTTCTGCTTCGTTTATATTATATAAAAATTTATTAGGATCGTTGTCGAGCGTATCGAAATGGGTTTTTGCCCGGCTGTAATCAGTATAGTGGGTAAATAAAAAGGCAGCTTTGTTGAGTGGGTCCAGTTCGTTTTTGCCGCGTTTGTACGTTTGGCGCACAAAAAAAGTATTGCCCGCCTTAATGAGCGACTCCAGCAACCGGGTTGTCAGTAAAACAAACGGATTGTGCATAGCTCAGATTTTTATGGTCAGCACGTCATCTATGCGGGTGGTGTAACAGGGCGACAATTTTAGCTGACGCAATTTCCACCGCGTACCAAATCCCTGCAACGCAAACTTTACGGCATCTTTTCCAAACGATTTGTTTACAATATCCACCACTTTCATCAGCTGCGAGTTCCGTGGCCTGTTCTCACTATCAAAGATATTATATTGTACGTCGGCCGCAGGGATCAATTCCATGGCTGTACAACCGGTTTTATTGTAATTGTAACCGGGCCGGTAAATGGTATCAAGGCCTTGCCGCGCATGGCGCATCAGTTCATTGGTGCTATTGGTTGCCTCAGGCAATTGAATGGTAAGTGACCGGTAATATTGTGGCTCGTTACTGCGGTGGGCGTTTGTTTGCACAAAGATCTGGATGGTAGTGGCTGCCAGCTGCTCACTGCGCAGCTTAGCCGCTACCATAGCGGTAAAATTGGCCAGCGCTTCCATCACCTCATGCTTTTCACTCAGCACTTTGCCGAACCCACGCGCCACGCAAACCATTTTCTTTTTGGGTGGCATTTCTTCAAAGGCAATGCATGATGTTCCTTTTAACTCGGTATACATGCGCTGACCAACTACCGACAAATTTTTTCGTATCCATGCTTCGGGGGCCTTTGTAACATCCCAGGCTGTAATAAACCCGTTGCGGGAGAGTAGTTTCGTATATTGACCTCCGATACCCCAAATGTCTTTTACCGGCGTATTCTGTAGCGCGATCTGCATTTTCTCCATGGAGTCAATACAATATACACCCAGTGGCGCCTTCCTTTTTTTTACCAGACGGTTGGCTATTTTGGCCAGCGTTTTAGAAGGTGCAATACCAATGGAAACAGGAATGCCTACGTGCTGCATCACGGTATTGCGGATGGTTTGGGCATAGTCGGTTAAATTATGGTGCCGGAAAGCCGTGAGATTTAAAAACGCTTCATCAATGGAATACACTTCCAGTTGGTCGGCAAACTGCGACAGGGTTGTCATTACCCGGTCGCTCAAATCGCCATACAGCGTATAGTTGGAAGAAAAAACTGATACGTTGTGTTGTTGCAGCAACGGTTCAATGAGAAAGGAGGGCGCCCCCATCTCAATGCCGAGCGCCTTTGCCTCGTCGGACCGCGCAATTACACAACCGTCGTTATTGCTTAATACCACAATCGGCTTGTTTTGCAGCCGGGGCTGAAAAAGCCTTTCACACGACGCATAAAAATTATTACAATCAACCAACGCGATCATTTTTTTCATATTTATACTTGACAACCACGGCGGTTACAACGCCCCATACCTGCATATTCATTTCTTCTGTGACTATCAATGGTTTGTAGGCCTGGTTTTCAGGATGCAGCACCAGCGATTTACGGGTTTGTACAATGCGGCGCACGGTAAATTCGCCGTTTACGATCGCCAGCACAATCATGCCACTGGCGGGTTTCAGCGACCGGTCCACCACCAACAGGGAGCCATGGGGCATACAGGCATTTATCATACTATCGCCTGAAACACGGAAATAAAAGGTGGCGGTAGGATGCTGAACGAGGTATTGCGACAATTCAATCACCTCCTCCTGGTAATCTTTTGCCGGAGACGGAAAACCCATAATTATTTGTTTGATTGCAGTACAAAAATACTAAGATTATTAGTAGATTTGTACTAATAAATTTAGTGGATAACTTTAGCATTTTAGTATTCCGCTTTCTGGTTTTATAGGTGCAGGCAGGGGATGACTTTCATAAGATGCAGGTGCTGAGCGATTTTAGTAACAAATGCTGTGTGGATGATCACTGTACCAATCGTAATTAAAATAGTTATAACAACAAC
>DASUVL010000893.1:0-10319 GCA_036379015.1 Niastella sp. | reverse complement strand
TTTAGTGTCGTTGTCTATATGCAGTTTTACCGGGTTGCAATACTCAAAAGTAGCCTGTACATCGCCGCCGAGATTATTTAAGGCAATTTTTGAATATCTAACTATCAGGCTGCCGTCGTTGATGCTCCCGATATTTCCTTTGCCATATTCAATGAGTACCTTTTTGGCATTGGTTAATTTACCTGTTGTAAGGCTGCCGTATTTACTTTCAAGTGTTGCTTCGCCATTGAAATCACCAATGGTTAATGGGCCAAAAGAATTACTGGCAACCAAAGGATTGCGGGCAGGAATATATACAACATAGTCAACACGCTGTTTTTCACCCTTTCCCCAGTTATTGTCTTTTTCTTTTTCGAATTTTGTTTTGAAAAATACCCCGCCATCTTTCTTGCCGTCTTCAATGCTGATGCGATCGAGAATGGCCTGCGCTTTTTCATCGGTACTGGCTTCGGCGGTAATGGTTACCGTAACGTTCACTTCGTTCTTATCCCAGATATTTATTTTGAGTTCGCCAAACTGGTTGTTGAAAGAAATTTTATCATTGTTGCTTACGGTGTAGGATTTGGTATAGGTTTTCTTTTTTTCCACTTCCGGGTCACCGGCCATAACAAGCGACGACATAAGCAGGCAGGTAAATAATAAAGGGATACTATGTTTTCTTAAAGTTACTTTCATTGTTGTTGCTTTTTGATGCTTTGATTTGATTAATAATGCTTAGTTGCTGATTGAGGATCTCAGTCTGCAGTCTTAAGTTCTCAATCATGGCCTCCAGCAATTGTTCGCGGTTGGGGTTTTCCGGTAATTCTTTTTTCAACGCGTTGTAAGAACTATCGAGTTTATTGATATCGGCAACAAACTTTTTGTACAGATTGGGGTTTTCCTTTTCAATCTCCTTCAGTTCGTTTTGCTTCAATTCAATGAGCTTGGTAAATTGATATACTTCCTGCGCATATCCCGGGTTGATCTCCTTCAGGATCGGGTCATTCAAACCAGGAGTATCAGATGTTGATGGTTGCTTTACCAGGTCGGGGTTTTGGGCAGGGCGGTTATTCAACAGCGAATAAATGCCTATGCCAGCCAGGATCAGAATGGCAGCCGCCGCACTCCAGCGCACCAGGGTAAACAGGATCGCTTGCCGGCGCTGAGATGATTGTTTTTGGTTAGCCTGGTTTGTATCAGTTAGCTGTTCTTCCAGTTTTTTCCAGATCTGTTCACCGGGTTCATCAGTATCAAACTGGTCGCGATTATCACGAATAAATTGTTCTAAACCTGTACTCATATTCAAACTCCTTGTTTTATTATAGTAAGCAGTTTTTGTTTGGCGCGTACATACTGGGTACGTACGGTATTATGCGAGATATTCAAAATTTGTGATATCTCTTCATGGTCATATCCCTCCAGCAGGTATAAGCTCAGCACGGTACGGTATCCGTCGGGCAACCGGGTGATCATTCTTTTTACTTCCTCTACTTTATACTGCATCTCCTCTTCGTTGGCCGGTTCGTCATCAGTAACTGCCTGTAATTCGGTGCTTTCCATATCAACAAAATCATTCCTCCGCTTGCGGAGTATGTTGATCGATTTATTGATAACGATCTTTTTCAACCAGGCGCCAAAGGTGCTGCGGTAATGAAAATCGTGCAGTGAGCGAAATGCATCCAGGAACGATTCCTGCAGCACATCCTCTGCGTCGGCTGTATTGTTTACAATGCGTAAACTGGTGTTATACATAGCTTTGGAATATTGCCGGTACAATTGCTGAAAACTTTGGGGATCACCCCGTTTACAGCGTTCTACCAGTTCATCCCGGATGATGTTTGCAGTCAGCTCCAAAATGATCTGTTTAGGTTGTTGTTTATTAAAAGACATGGGTTTTACCCGCATGTTGCATGGAGAGACGCCTTGTGGCCCTATTTTGTTACAATTTCCTGGTTTGTGGGTTAAATGGCCGTGGCAATGGATGAGCGGAGATGGTTAAATGCAATCAAACCATTTAACAATCAAGCCATCCAGTCATTTTTTCTTACTTTAGCTTAATATCGAAAAACAGCTTAGTCATGGGTACCAGAACCGATTTGTTCACCAGCCCGGATTATTTCTTACTGGATGATTTATTGACCGACGAACAGAAGCTTGTACGCGAATCTGTTCGTAATTACGTAAAGAAAGAGATCTCGCCCATTATTGAAGAATTTGCACAGAAAGCGGAGTTTCCCGAACAGATCGTGCAGCAAATGGGTGATCTCGGTTGCTTTGGTCCCACCATCCCGGTAGAATACGGTGGTGGCGGTTTAGACTATATCAGCTACGGATTGATGATGCAGGAACTGGAACGGGGTGATAGCGGGGTCCGGTCTACCGCTTCCGTACAGGGTTCGCTCGTTATGTTTCCCATTTTTGAATATGGCAGTGAAGACCAGCGGCGCAAATTTCTGCCCAAGCTGGCCAATGGCGAATGGTTGGGTTGTTTTGGTTTAACGGAACCCGATCACGGTTCCGACCCGGGCAACATGACCACCCATTTTACCGATGCCGGCGACTATGTGATCCTGAATGGCGCTAAAATGTGGATCAGTAATGCGCCTTATGCGAAGGTGGCCATTGTGTGGGCCAAAGATGAGCAGGGTGAAATACACGGCCTGATCGTAGAACGGGGCATGAAAGGATTTACGGCGCCTTTAACCCACAATAAATGGAGCTTGCGGGCTTCTGCAACCGGTGAACTGGTTTTCGATAATGTAAAAGTGCCCAAGGAAAATATTCTGCCGAATGTAAAAGGATTAAAAGGCCCGTTGAGTTGTTTAACCAAAGCACGGTATGGTATTGCCTGGGGAACAGTAGGAGCGGCTATGGATTGCTATGATACCGCATTGCGCTACTCCAAAGAGCGGCAGCAGTTCGATAAACCAATCGGCGCTTTTCAGTTGCAGCAAAAAAAACTGGCCGAAATGATCACGGAGATCACCAAGGCCCAGTTGTTGAACTGGCGGTTAGGGGTGTTGATGAATGAAGAGAAGGCTACACCGCAACAGGTAAGCATGGCCAAGCGCAATAGTTGCGAAATTGCCGCTGACATTGCCCGCGAAGCGCGGCAGATGTTAGGAGGTAGTGGCATTACGGGCGAATACTCGATTATGCGCCATATGATGAATATTGAAAGTGTTATTACCTACGAAGGCACACATGACATACATTTGCTGATAACTGGTATGGATGTTACCGGTTTCAACGCATTTAAATGAGGTCGGAGGTCAGAGGTCGGAAGTCCGAAATCGGAGGTCAGAAGTAGGAATGAAGAATTGGTTTAAGGTCTGAAATCGGTGGTTTAAAATAAACCATATTATGATGAAGACTGTTTTGGATGTTGAAATATTTAGGCTGTCGTACAGCCATGCCATGGATATTTTTAATGTTTCGAGAAAGTTTCCTAAAGAAGAAAGATATTCATTAATAGATCAAATTGTAAGGTCGTCGAGATCAATAGCAGCTAATATTGGTGAAGGTTGGGGTAAAAGAGTGTATGAGAATGATTTTAAACGACATTTGCAATATGCATTGGGTTCGTTGGAAGAAACCAAAGTTTGGTTGCTGTTTGCAAAGGATTGTACTTATTTAAATGAAGAAGACTTCAATGACCTTTGTGAAAAATATGATGAGCTGGGTGCGAAAATTTATAAACTATACATAAACTGGAAAACTTATTAGTCATTTATTGTTAGAGTTCTGACTTCAGACATCTGATCTCAGTCTTCCGACATCAGACTTCAGATTTCTGACTTCAGTCTTCCGACATCAGACTTCAGTTATGAGGATCTTCTTAATCGGTTTCATGGGTTCCGGAAAAACACATTGGGGAAAGCAGGTGGCGCAACGGCTGAGTTTACCATTCTATGATCTCGACGAAGTGATCGTGGAAGAAGAAAAGCGAAGCATCCCCGAGATCTTCGGCGAATCGGGCGAAGAATATTTTCGCAGTAAGGAAAAAGTAGTCTTGGAAAAGATTGTCGATGAAAATACCAACATGGTATTATCCTGTGGCGGCGGAACCCCCTGCTTTTTTAATAATATCGATTTCATGAAAAAGTATGGTACCGTGGTATGGCTCAATACCCAGGTCGATGTTTTGCTGCATCGGCTCATGAAAGAGCGCCTGCAACGGCCATTGTTGAAAGATATTCAGGATGAAGACCTGAAACATTATATCATTCGTAAGCTGAATGAACGCCGCATGTATTACGAGCAGGCGGATGTTATTATCGCTAAAGAAGATGCCATATCCATGAACGACTTTATTCAAACCGTTTTACATGCATAAAGGTTTTTTGCGTACGGCCGCTATACTGGGTTTGCTGGCCGTAACCCTTGGCGCTTTTGGCGCACACGGATTAAAGAAAATTGTTCCTGCCGAAGCCATCACTACATTTGAAACAGGCGTGCGTTACCAGTTCTATCATGCCCTGGCTTTATTGGCCGTGGGGATGCTGTTTGAAAAATTCCCCGGGCAAAGCCTAAAGTATGCCGGCATTTGTTTTATAACCGGCATTGTTTTGTTCTCCGGTTCTTTATACGCGCTTACTTTATTACAGGCAACCAATACCGTTGGGCTGCGTGGCATTGGTGCCATTACACCCTTTGGTGGTTTGTTCTTTATAGCCGGTTGGTTGTGTTTGTTTTTGGGGGTGGGAAGCCGGAAATCGTAAAACGTGAAACGTGAAACGGCAAACCGGTAACTCAGAGTGGCGCTTCAAACGTAAGCACGCAATTTTTACCTGAGTCTATCTTGAAGGTGCCGTCAATGCTTTCCATTCGCCGGCGCATATTGCTCAGCCCGTTGCCAAAGCGGCGGAGTTTGTCTACATCAATACCAACGCCATTATCAGTGATCTTTATCATTAGCCACTTATCGCTGGTTGAAATAGCTATTTGTATCTGCGATGCCTGGGAATGCTTCATGGCATTGTTCAGCGCTTCTTTTATACTCAGGAAAATGTTCCTTCTTTTTTCACCACTTACTTCAGCCTGGGGTATAAGCACCGGCAACTGTACTTTGCACTCGATGGGAGTGGAGTCGAAATATTCAATGGCATGCGCCCTGATGTAAGCGATCAGGCTTTCCAGCGTGTCGTTGCTGCTTTTCATGGTCCAGATGATGGTATTCATCTTATTCAGCAACTCATTGGCCGAGTTGGAGATCTTTTCCAGTTCGGGAACCACATCGCCTTTCAGCCGGCTTTTCATGATCTCGCTCATGAGCCGGATAGCCGTTACACCCGAACCCAGTTCATCATGCATGTCGGCCGAAATACGGTTCCTTTCTTCTTGCTTGGCTGCCATGACCGCCATTTGTTTATCAAATTCTTTTCTTTCATTCTCCAGTTTCAAGCCCTCCCGTTCTTTTACCCGTTCAATAATATCGCGCCGGTTTTTATACGCCAGGCCCGACAAAAAGAACCCTAATTCCAGCACCAGTCCAATTTCGTAGTAGAACATAGCCCGGTTAAAAATAGAGGAGGTATCATTTTCAACAAACCTCCAGCCGGTAATAAGGATCATGTAGGAAATAACAGCGAATAATATCAGCGAAGCATTACCGGCAGCCAGGTAGTTGAGCAGGGTATTTTTCTTTTTAATGCTATAAACAATAAAAAATACGCCTGTTAAAAAGAAAACCTGTTTGATGACAAAGTTTTCCATGATGTTCAGCATAATGTACCTGTCGGTAAAGAAGTACACAATGGAAAACACAATGCTGGCGCCGATCAGCAACAGGGAAAAGAAGCGAAGGAATTTATCGAGCAGTGGGTATTGTTCCTTACTGTTTATGAACTTTCGCATGAAGATCTGATACAGCACTACGCTGGCTGTCATGATCATGAAATCGAGGTACTCTTCATAAAAGTAATTAAAAGCGGTAGCGCTGTAGTTGAGGTACGATTTCAGGAACAGCAGCGAACAGGTAAGGAATGTGTAGCCTGCATAAAAAATAAATTCTTTATTACGGCTTTGTATATAAACGGCCAGTGAATAAAAGATCATGAAAAGCAACACGCCCGATACGGTGTAAGTGAACACATCAAGCAGACCGCCCCTGTCTCGTTGTATAGTACCCCATTGTTGCAGGTAATCGTACCTGATAATGCGGGGAATGAGGGAGTTTATATTGGTACGCACCCAATTGAACCGGCAAAAATAAGTGGCCACTTCATGCGGTTGCAGGGTGATCTGTTTTACACCGGCATCCCGTTTATCGGTGGTGATACTGTCGGGCAATCGCATCAATGTGCCTGCTTCAATACCGGATTGCGCTTTAAACAGGGTAACCGAGCGGCAATAATTACCGGGGGTAAAACAAACCATGATGGCTGTATCGGCACTATTCTTTAAACAGATTTGTAAAAAGCAATCCTGCTCTATCAAATTGCCGGGTAAATCATGTGGCAGATATGTACTCGCACATTGTTTAAACGGTAATTTAACAATATCTGCATCCGGCACCTGGTTTTTGGGCGTTGATGTAAAGAAGGATTGTTTATATATTGGTTTTTGGTAACGGATACCCGCAACATCTACGATCATTGAATCGGGCCATTGTGCATAACTATTGGTCGCGAAACAAAAAAGCAGGATATAAAAAAATGTATGTTTGATGACCTTGGAAAAAGGAAAATGGCAGGTAGCGTAAGTGGATACAAATCGAGGATGGCTTATAGTACTCATAAAGTACCCCCGGTTTACCGGGGGGCGTTAGTTTCTAGGGGTGAAAATACGAAAAAGACCAATGTGCTAATGTGCTAATTTGATAATGCCGACAAGGGTCGGGACAAGTTGTGCAAATGGAAGGCAGAAAGGCCTGAGCGTCCCCCGACTCGTCGGGGTCGCTGAAGCTTTAGACGCTTGCGCCAGAGCTTCGTCCGACGCCATAGGCTTTGGCCGACGGCCGTCAGCGTCGGAGCACCGCGTGTCGCCTTAGCTTTAGCGGTGGCGCACGGAGGCGCAAGTCGAAGGCCAGGGTAGGCATCGAGCGTAGTATAGAGATGCCGTTTGGTAAGGCCAGGTTACCGGTTTTAAGTTTGCCAGCCAGCCCTCCTCCCGATGTGTCGGGATCGGGGTTTCACGATTCACCATTGACCATTCACCATTGACCATAAAAGTTAACAATTCTCCTGAGTGAACCCTGCTTTATACCTTCATCCTTATCCCTTAATCTACTTATCTTTGCGCACATGGCCAACCGCTTAAAAGCAGACAAGGCAGAAAAGAAAAAGCCAGCTAATCCGGAAAAATTTAAACCTGAAAAAGAAGTACAGGTTTCGGTAAAACAATTGGTTAAAGACGAGCGTACCCATAAAATTGCCGGTACTTTCGCCTTATTGATCAGCCTGTTCTTATTTATCGCCTTTGCTTCCTACCTGTTTACCTGGAAGGAAGACCAGGATAAGGTGTTCAGGGGTGCAGCTATTCTATTTCCAGGAGAAGAAGTAAAAACCACTAACCTGCTGGGTAACCTCGGCGCCTATATATCACACCTGTTTTTTTATAAAGGATTTGGTGCCGCCTCCTTTATGTTCTGCTCCCTGTTTTTTGTAGTAGGTGTCAATGCCTTACTGGCTTCAAAAATATTTTCCCTCTGGCGCAATGTGCGCTATGTTATAGTGGGCCTGGTGTTCTTTAGTGTTACCCTCTCCTTTATTTTTCGTAGCAGTTCATTTGCCTGGGGTGGGGCAGTAGGCAATATGTGCAGTGACTGGTTTGTGCGAATGATAGGTAGTGTTGGTACGGCTGCATTATTAATGGTAGGTGGGTTAGCCTATGTCATCTGGCGTTTTAACCCGGTGTTCAAAGCGCCTGCATTAGCCAAACCTAAAACAGAAGAAGGGGTTGCACCACTTGTTCCTTTTGTAGCCGATAATGAAGACACCCCATTACAGGAAGCAAACCTGGCTATAGGCAATAAAATGAAAGATGGAAGCGCCATCAAGAAATTGCCGAAAACGCAAAAGACAGATGAAGCTCAGTTGGATATTCAGCTGGTAGAAAAAGAAGGGCCGCTTGTGGGAGAGGAATTAGTTGGTGAAGAAGAAGAGCTGGAAGAAGAAATAGACGATATCCCTGAAGTTCCCCTGCCGGTAAATGAAACACCGTTGGTAATACAGCAAAAGGGGCGGGGACCTAAAAAAACTGAGCCTGACCTGGAGCTGGAAATTAAAATATATCCGGAAGTGGACCAGCCGGATGTACCGGTTGAAGAAACAATCGTTGAACAAAAACCAATTACACAAGAGCCATACGATCCATCGCTTGATCTGCGCGATTATAAATTCCCGGGGTTGGATCTGCTGGAGTTGCATGGCAGCGAACGCATCATACAGGACCCTGCCGAACTGGAGACCAATAAGAACCAGATCATCAACACACTGAAGAATTACGACATCGATATTCAAAAGATCAGCGCCACGGTAGGGCCAACCGTAACCTTATATGAAATTGTACCGGCCGCCGGGGTACGTATTTCGCGTATCAAGAACCTGGAAGATGATATTGCCTTGAGTTTGGCAGCGTTGGGTATTCGGATCATTGCGCCTATCCCTGGTAAGGGAACCGTAGGTATTGAAGTGCCCAATGTGAAAAAGACCGTAGTGAGTATGCGCAGTATGTTGTCGTCGGAAAAATTCCAGAACAACAGCTTCAGCCTGCCGATAGCCATTGGAAAGAAGATCGATAACGAGAACTTTATCGTTGACCTTACTACCATGCCGCACTTGCTCATGGCCGGTGCTACCGGGCAGGGTAAATCAGTTGGTTTGAATGCCATCCTGGTTTCGTTATTGTATAAAAAACATCCATCGCAAATAAAGCTGGTACTGGTTGACCCGAAGAAAGTAGAGTTGAGTTTGTACCGCCATATCGAAACACACTTTCTGGCCAAACTACCAGGTGAGGAGGAAGCTATTATCACAGATACCAAAAAGGTAATTCATACCCTGAACGCCCTGTGTATTGAAATGGATAACCGGTACGACCTGTTAAAGGAAGCCGGAGCCCGTAACATTCGCGAATACACCGAGAAGTTTGTAAAGCGGAAATTAAACCCGCAAAAAGGTCACCAGTTCTTACCCTTTATTGTACTGGTAGTAGATGAGTTTGCCGACCTTATTATGACAGCTGGTAAGGAAGTGGAAATGCCTATAGCCCGGTTGGCGCAGCTGGCCCGTGCGGTAGGTATCCATTTGATCATTGCTACCCAGCGTCCGTCGGTGAATATCATTACCGGTACCATCAAAGCGAACTTCCCGGTACGTATTGCGTTTAAAGTGTCTTCTAAAATCGACTCAAGGACCATCCTCGATGCCGGCGGCGCCGAGCAATTGATCGGTAAGGGCGATATGTTGATCTCCTATAACGGGGAAATAACCCGCTTGCAGTGCGCCTTTGTTGATACGCCCGAAGTAGACGCCGTCTGTGATTTTATCGGCACGCAGGAAGGATATCCGCAGGCATTCTTATTGCCTGAGTACGTTGATGAAAAACAATTTGAAGGCAAAGAGCTTGACCTGGATGACCGGGATACCCTGTTTGAAAGCGCTGCGCGAATGATTGTGACAAGCCAGATGGGTTCTACCTCGTTATTGCAACGCAGAATGAAATTAGGGTATAACCGGGCTGGTCGCCTTATGGACCAGTTGGAAGCAGCCGGCATTGTAGGGCCCAGCCAGGGTAGTAAAGCCCGGGATGTGCTGGTGAAGACTGAAGCCGACCTGGAAAGACTGCTGTCCGATATAATATAAGAATAGGGTTAGAATTTTGTTAATGTGTTTTTAATTCACAACCTGCAATAACAATTACCGTCTTATAATTGCCGTAATTGGTTATAACTAATATCTTTGCGGCCTTTACAAAAGCACTCATATAATGAAAAGCCTAATTGTATTAATTTCTACTTTTTTTATAGCCACCATATGTTTTTGTCAACAAAGCGATCCTGCTGCCAAAAAAATACTGGATGCGGTGAGTACCAAATACAAAACGTTTAAGTCGGTACAGGCTGCTTTTACCTTGCGCAACGAGGACAGTAAAGGCACTTTGTTGGGAACCAAGAAAGGAACGGCTTCTTTAAAAGGTTCTCGCTACCGGGTTAGTGTTGCCGGTACGGGACAGGAAATATTCTGTGATGGGGCCAACATCTGGACGTACGATAAATCGGCCAATGAAGTTACCATCACCAAGCCCGATCCTTCGACCAATACCATTACCATGCAGAAGTTGTTTAGCAACTTCTATGATAAAGATTTTTTGTATAAGCTGAATGGTGATAAGATCGT
>DASUVL010000892.1:0-3980 GCA_036379015.1 Niastella sp. | reverse complement strand
GTAGTAGATTGCCAATACGTTTGACTACCACCCCGGAAAGTACTGAAGCTCATTCTATTGATCAACCGTTTGGCATCATTGGTTGTCCACCGTATATCCCTGTCAAGCACCACGGTACCATCGATTACAATTTGCAAATGCCCGTTTGTATTGCTGCCGGTATTGCTTTTTATATACATATGCACATGATACCGTTGCCCCCTGTTAAGACTACCGCTGGTAGGATATGACTTTCCAAATGTATCGCCGTACTTACCTGGTTGATCTTTATGATAGATGTATGGTTGAAAGAATACGCGACCGGCATCGGTCTGATACCACATCAAACGCAAGCTGCCGCCATTGCCATCCCAACCCGGATCGCCACCGGTGTTGCCATCTCCTACCAGAAAGCCAAAACCAATTTTACCTCCCCGGCTAAAATCAAACTGGCTGTGAAAACGTACATCGTAATCCAGCTCATAAGCGCTGCCGTCAGCGATGTCGATTCTGGCAATCACACCGCAAGCACCCGCCAAGGCATTTTTCAATAATTTAATGCGGCATGTTCCGCCCGATATCAAGGTACGGGTATCATTCCAGCCGCTGACATTACCAAAGTCAGCCGCGGCTTCTGAATTCGTATATACGCCATTGGCATGGTTATTCCAGTTGACCGACCAGGTACTTTTAATGGCTTCGGGAACAGCCACTCTTTCATTAGACTCCTGTTGTTGGTCGTTATTTTCAATAGTTGCCTTTTTACAGCTCGTTGTCAGCAAGCCAATTGATAAGGTCAACAGACCTGCTTTGAATACACCAAGGTAGTTTTCCATTTTTTTCATCTGATAATATTTATTTGTTTTTTGGACGTTTCATTTTAAGGTTTAATAAAGTGTGTTCCTATCGCAAAAATGAAACCAAACAACAGGCGGCTATGGTTACCAGTTCTGGTTAAATGGACTGAATGAGAACGATACTACCAAACGCTGGTTTCCCGATGCACTGGCGGATATGTTCTTTGCAGACGGATTCGGCGGGCAGAATATTTTCATCATTCCTTCGAAAAAATTAGTGGTCATTCGATTGGGGGTGCAAACCATTGATGAAAACAAATACCTCAGGGAAGTGATTAAAGCGGTGAAGGATTAATACACCCGTGAGCCGGTGATTCAATCGGAAGCCCTGCCTTCTGTTAATTGTTTGAATTTTGCAATATTTTGTTTGAATCGTATAAAGTAATGGCCATAAGTCAGTTGTAATTTTACAAGTAATGACAGGAATAACTAATGTGAATAACAGACAAATTCATTAAATTTACTATATGGCCAAGACGGAAACACTGGAAGATTTTTACCGCCAGAAGATGAATTGGTTACCGGATAATCTGAAAAATGATATCGGTCATTTCAATGTATTTAAATTGGAAGATTGCATGGGGCCGGGGAAAACACCGGCAACATACACGCGCAGGGAGTATTACAAAATCGCCTTAATGCAGGGTTCGTATGTGTATCATTATGCCGACAAAAGTCTTGAAGTATCAGGCTCTACACTCATCTTTTTTAGTCCCAATGTGCCCTACACGTTTGAGTCATTAACCGACAATCCCCAAGGGCATTTCTGCATATTCAAGGAAGAGTTTTTTACAGAAAAGATTCGCGGTGGTATTAAAGATCTGCCCATGTTTATTGCAGGTAACAAACCCAGCTATGCACTTGACAAAACGCAGGACCAATTCGTAAGGCAGATATTTGAAAAAATGATTGATGAAATAAAATCTGATTACGTATATAAATATGACCTGATCCGAAATTACATCATGGAAATGGTGCATTACGCATTGAAAATGCAGCCGACTGAAACATTGTTTCAGCATACAGATGCCAATGCCAGGATCACAGCCGTTTTTACTGAATTACTTGAACGGCAATTCCCGATAGAGTCGCCCACACAACGGTTTACGTTACGTTCGGCCAGGGATTTTGCAGAACAACTGTCCGTGCATGTGAATCATCTTAACCGCGCTATACGAATAACTACCGGAAAAACGACCACCGAGCATATTTTCGAGCGGCTTGTAAGTGAAGCGAAAGCATTATTAAAACATACCAACTGGAATGTTTCCGAGATCGGTTATTGCCTGGGCTTTGAAGAACCGGCTCACTTCAACCATTTCTTTAAGAAACAAACCAGTTTAACCCCATCGGCATTCAGGAGTTAATACTGAAGTAAGAAATACGAAATAAGAGGTAAGAAGTAGGAAATACACTATATTCTTACCTCTTATTTCATTTTACATTCTACCTCCTACTTCTTACATCCTACTTCCTACTTCTATCCTCCTGCTTTGTATTATTCAAACCGACCAACAAGCCACGAGCCTTGTTTGAATTATACAATTATCTGTTTGAAAGCAATAATAATGCGCGCATTATCGCGGTATACCTTTGTGTCATCAGTTCATGAACGACACAAACAGCTTATAAAAATCAAATCAAAAAAATTAATATGAAAAATAAAATATGGTTCGTTACCGGCGCGTCCAAAGGATTGGGACTGGCCCTGGTGAAAAAATTATTGAAAGAAGGCTATCGCGTAGCAGCTACTTCCCGCAATGCAAATGAACTGCAACAAGCAGTAGGTGCTGAACGCGAAGTATTTTTACCGCTGGCTGTTGATCTTAAAAATGAAAGCAGTGTTGAAAAAGGTATAAAGGATACAGTTGCTCATTTTGGCTCCATAGATGTGGTAGTAAATAATGCAGGCTATGGTTTAGTTGGAAGCCTGGAAGAATTATCTGATGAAGAAGTACGGCAAAATTTTGACATCAATGTTTTTGGCGTATTGAATGTAATTCGCAAAGCATTGCCTTATATGCGTAAACAAAAATCAGGGCATTTCTTCAATATTGCTTCCATTGGCGGATTCGTGGGCACATTCCCTGGATTCGGTAGTTACACGGCCACCAAGTTTGCCATGCATGGTTTTTCAGAATCACTGGCAGCTGAAGTAAAGCCCTTTGGTATTACTGTATCCATTGTATCACCCGGTTATTTCAGAACAGAATTTCTCGATGCCTCGCTGGGTGTTCCCAAGAATGAGATCGCTGATTACAAATTGGTGCGTGAAGTGCAGCACCTTCACCAAAACGATTATAACTACAAACAAATTGGCGATCCGGATAAAGCAGCATCGGTGATGATCGACATTGCAGAACAGGCGGCGCCACCAATACATGTATTCCTGGGCAAAGATGCCTATCAGCTGGCTGATGCCAAAATGAAAGCAGTTCAGCAGGATATGGCTTCGGTGAAAGAACTGGCTACGTCTACTGACTTTGATCAATAAGCAGGTACCCTTCCTATATAAAAAAACCTCGCAGCACTGATTGCTGCGAGGTTTTTATTTTATCAGCATTTATTGATCTACTTAACCAATAAGGTTCGTGTCAATTTGCTTTTCCCATCAATCCATACCAGTTTATATACACCGGCATTTAATCCACTTACATTTACTGTTGTTTGCGAAACGGCTTTGCCCACATTAACTTGCCGAACCACCCTACCAGATATATCAATTAACTGCAAACGGGTAGCATGATCAGTTACCGGATGTTGCCAGATCACATACGTTGATGCAGGGTTTGGATAAAGCGCAAAAGGTTTCGGAGTTCTTGTTATTTGTCCGTTTTCAACACTTGTGAGTGTATAAACAAATGAAGTATCCCCGATAGTTGAATCACCGATAAATATAAAGCCGGCTTTTGTAGCAGACCGAAACCCTTTGAATATAGTTACATTACCGGTTGCCCCGGTATCTACAATTGCTTGCATAACCGTATCAGACAATACGACCAAGCTATCAGCTGATACCCCACCAAAACGCACGGCAAATACGCCTGTCAAATGAGAACCAAAAATAGTAACCACGGTGCCTTTTTTGCCACTTGTAGGCGTAAAGCTGGTAATAACAGGCGCGGTGGTATCGGGGATACTTGT
>DASUVL010000891.1:0-9304 GCA_036379015.1 Niastella sp. | reverse complement strand
TTGTAATGCCAGCTCTTTCACGAATCTGTCCAAGGAGCTGGATAGCTTCAGGTTCATTGCCAGTAGCGGCAGCAGCTTCGGCCAGGTTCAATAATACTTCAGCAAAACGAAGTTCCATAAAATCATTACCATTTGTGGCAAAGCTTCCATTGGTAGTATTGCTGGCGTTTGCGGCGGTGCCTTTACGAATGTAAATACCGGTAGAATTGGCTCCTTTTGTTTCGGTAGTTCTGCTTGGCAATGCTTCACTTGCGTTGGCAAACCATTTATAGTTCCAAAGGCGCCAGTTGCCATTTCCTGAATAAGGCCATTGCTGACCGTTTATAGCAAACGTTTTGTAAAAACGGGGATCCCTGTTTTTATAAAAATATAGAGAATCTGTTGTTATTTTGGCGCCGGCCGGCGTACCATCTTTCATGGGGAATGCATCGAGCATTTGCCTGGTAGGGGTCAAAGAACCACCACCATTGATCTCTTTGGGCCTTGCAGCGTTTTCCCAACCATTGTTCTTCTTTACCTGGTCAGCAGTTACGGTATTGAATGCAAATACGATCACCGCTTCAGGGTTGATAGCCGAGCTGCCAGCCTCAACACTAAACATGTTCTCAAACGCCGTTCCATTGCTCAGGTTTCCTGTTTTATACAGACCGAAACCTTGTGTAATCAGATAGTCTCTGGCAGCTTTATTGATTTCATATGCCTTTTGCCAGAGGGCTCCATTTTCACCGCGGTTAAACAGCGGACTGGCCTGGGTCAAAGCTACACGGCCTTTGAAGGCCATCGCACCGCCTTTGGTAATTCTTCCCCATTGGGCATTATTATCAATCAGCCATCTGCCGGGCAGCATGGAAATGGCCGAATCAAGATCGCTATAAACCTGATTGAAAGTTTCGGTAGTTGAGCTACGAGGAATTTTTAACGATTCATTCCCTTCCGCATTAATAGGATCCTGTGCATGCAATACCAGGGGAACACCACCATATAAGCGTACCAGGTCGAAATACTGATAAGCGCGCCAGAAATAGATCTGACCTTTCAGCCTGCTCCTTACGTTGTCAGGCAATCCATACTTATCAACATTATCCAGGAAAAGGTTACATTCTCTTATCCGCGTCCAGGTATTGTTTTTAATACTGGCTTCGAGCGGTGCGCCAAAATAGTCCAATGCATGGCCATTAACATAAGAAATACCCGACCAGGGTTTATTCCAGTTGGTTTCAGAAGGAAACTCTTCTGTGGTTTGAGCAAATTTTATATCACCGGTAGCAATATTCCATGACAGTGACTGGGCATTGTCTGGGGGCTGGAACAAACCATATACAAAATCCACATAGGCTGTGGCCAATAAGGAGTCCTTGTACACTTCCTCATTCACACCACCCAGGTCACGCTTTTCTTCGAGAAAATCTTTTTTACAACTTATGATACCCGCCATCAGGGCTGCAGCTATTATAGATATTTTATGATTGCGCTTCATGTTTTTCAAGCATTTCGTTATTATAACTCAATTAGGTTTCCTAAAAAATTAAAATCCAAGGTTCACGCCCAATGAAAAGGTCTTCAGGTCAGGGAACACTTCGTATGAGCCATCCGGTGCCTTATAATCATAGGGATTGTATAAAATAACCGGATTTAAAGCGGTCAATGCGATGCGTGCACTGGCCAGACGAGCTTTTTCAACGAGTTTTTTAGGAATAGTATAATTGAGGTTTACATTTCGCATACCCATTCTGAAAGAACTTACTTCCCAGAAAGTAGACCTGGGTGCCAGGCTTACAGACTCCCAATTAGGATTGGGGTATTTACCCTCAGGGTTCAATTCAGGATCATAGATATTGCCCCAGAAAGCAGGACGGCTTTGAAAGCCTCTGCTGATGGAGTTATTCAATTTCTTTCTGGCATTTCCATCTATTTCAGCAAAACCACCCCATGAACCGCCGATAACAACATCCAATCCGAAGCCTTTGTAACCAGCCTTGAAAGTGAACCCAAAACCATAATGGTTATTTGCTTTTTTAGCAATTTGTATCTGGTCATTCTCGTTGATAATACCATCAGGGTCGGCAAAAGTGCCATCGGCCTGTAAGGCGCCTCTTACATCAGCATAATACAACATACCGGGTTTGAAATCTTTTGCCAGTACCGCGTTGTCTTTATTAATTGAATTGGACGTAATGCCATACTTACCTACATAAGCATCGATCTCAGCCTGATCATGGAACATCCCCAGCACATCATAACCCCACACCCCAATGTCATCAGACTTGCCATTCCTTTTATTCCAGGGCGAAAGCATTGTAAGCTCTGTAAAATTACCTTTCACCCATTTGTTTTCATACCAGCTAAGACGGCCATCGATACCATAAGAAAAGTCTTTCCCAACACGATCATGCCACCCCAGCGCTATCTCATAACCGAATGTATTATAACTCAAAAAGTTCTCAGAAGCAATAGAACCACCAACAGTAAGCGGAATTGCGGCCGTATTCTCGCCCAAAACATTGGTTCCTTTATTATAGAAACCTTCCAGGGTAAGCGAGAGGCGGTTATTCAGGAACCGGGCATCTACACCGAAGTTTTGCTTCATTTCATCGCTCCATTTCGCATCAGGATTGGGCGATACACTCATTTTCAAACCGGTTGACGAGTTGATACCGTTGTTACCGCTGTTACCGCCAAATACGGCGCCTTTACCATTTTCGAAAGTATAGCGCTGACGCCATAACCAGGCCTTTGTATCATCCTTACCCAACAAACCAACTGAGTATCTAACTTTCAGGTAATTGATCGTATTTGCATTGAACCACGATTCGTTTGAAATAACCCAGCCGGTTGACAGCGAGAAGAATTTACCCCAGTAATTGGCAGGCGCAAAGTGAGTAGAAGCGTCTGAACGGAACAGAAACTCGGCCAGGTATTTATCGGCATACGCATAATTCAAACGGCCAATATAACCGAGTGTACCGGATTCTGCTCCAAGTGTTTTACCATCAATAGCACCAAAAGCACTGGAGAACTGACCATTTGTACCCAGGATGGGATCTGCTTTTAAAACATCGAACGAGTATGATTCTGACTCTCCCCTTTCGGCAGAGAACAGGGCACCTACGTTATGACGACCGAATGAACGGTTATAAGTAAGGAAAAAGTTCAATTGCTCTATCTGGCCTTCTACAGATGAGTACTGCAGGCGGTTACCGTTTGAGTATTGTGTACCGGGGATCTTAACAGTGGCACTATCATAAATATGCCCGTTTGCACCCTTCATATTGAAGTCATACAAAGTATATTTGGTACCAACTTGCGAACCATTGGTGTTATTGAAATAGCGGGCATATTGTAATTTAGCCTTCAGTCCTTTTACCCAGGGCAATTCGTATTCAACATACGCATTTAGGGCCAGGTTTTTATCCTTGTTTTGCGCAATATTCTTCAGCCGCTCGATTTCATAAAAATGGTACTTCGACAAATTATCGGAGTTTGAACCCGGTATTTTCACAGCGTATCCATCTATGTACGGAGGAATATAGCGAGGCGTCAGCAACAGGTTGCGATAGTCGTCGTCCGGGTCTTCACTGGCTACTTTATTGAAGGTCTTTTGCAGATCGCTGAAGTTTCCAGATACCTGAATACCTGTTTTCAACCCATTAGCAATGTTAATATCTGCACCGGCCCGAACGGTCCACTTTTTATAATCCAGATATCCCATGTTACCATCCTGTACATAATAAGTTCCACTTGCAAAATAAGTTGCTCTGTCAGTACCTCCGCTCACATTGAAAGTATGACGCATGTTATACGAACTCTTCCATACCGGGTCGAGCCAGTCGTAATTGATGGTCTTGAAATGATCCAACTCATCCTGGGTAAAGAAGTTATCTTTATTAGTAGCCGTTGCATTGTTTCCATTAGGCCCGTTCATGATGTTGTAGTACATACCAAAATCATATGCACTCATCATTTTGGTACGGTATGATTCATCATTTATACCATAAGAACCACTGTAAGACAACCTGGGAGCGCCTGATTTACCGCGTTTTGTAGTAACGAGAATAACACCATTGGCCGCCCTTGATCCATAAATGGCGGCAGCGCCATCTTTGAGGAACGTTATGCTTTCCACTTCCGATGGATCGAGATTATTGAATTGATCTCTATCATTCTTACCGTCACCAGTAACCATTATCACTCCATCAATAACATATAAAGGATCTATCGTACCGCCATCTTTTGAAAAAGTTGAAGGGGTACGCAGGGTGATTATCGCTTTTGAACCCGGACGGTCAGCACCACCGCTCACATTCACACCCAGTACCCGGCCCGCCAGGGCAGCACCGAGATTACCTACCGGGAGGTCTTCAATTTCTTTTGCTTTGATAGACTCAACGGCGCCGGTAAGGTGCCCTTTCTTTTGCACACCATAACCAACCACAATTACATCATCTAACTGCAGATTAGTTTTGGTCAGGGTAATGGCCAACGTTTCTTTATCGCCAACCTTAAGGGTTTTGTTATCAAAACCAACAAAGCTTAATGAGATAGTAGCATCAGCGGAAACTCCGTTTAATTTGAATTTTCCATCTGAATCTGTCACAGTACTTTGGCCCCCGGATCCCAGTACCCGAATGGAAACTCCCGGTAATGGATCACCGGATTCATTATCGGTGATTTTACCAGTGACATCCCTGGTTTGGGCAAAGGCCCCCGCTGCCAATAGCAACAGCAGGATAAATGAGACAGAAATTTTTTTCATTTGTTGCAGATTCATACAGCATTAGTTTTTAGGACTGATAAAACTTTTTAGCAATCTTTTTACTGGTAAATGGTTTTAAATTTAGGGTGTATAACATACAATTATAAGTGAAAAGGTTTAGGTGTAATGTGTATATCAAACATCGTTATGATCTCTATTTAGAAATACTTAGTTGTTTATACTTATTTACTTTGTTTTGCGGCTTCCTTCCTTTCCCGTATCCGCTGTTGCCAGGCAGCTTCTTCTTTTTTCATGTCTATACCGGCAGCGGATAAATAATTATTGATACGGCCTTTGTATTTTCCAAACCAGGCGTGCTTTTTATCAGCCGATTCTGCATCCATTGCTTTTTCACGCGCTTCGGTTAACCAGCTCAGTATTTGTTTCTTCTGGTCTTCGGTTAAATTGAGCAACATATCCTGGTAAGCTGTATAGGTTACGTTCAACACATTGAATGTCATTCCATTTTTTATGTCATCTACTTGCTGCGGTGTGCAAAGGGCGGATAGTTTCGCCAGGTAGGCTGTGTGCAATTTCGCGAGTTGCTGATCGGCATCCGCTTCCAGTTTTTGAATAGCGGCTTTATCTTCAGCAGTTAATTCAGTCTTTGTCTTTATGCTTTTGATCTGTGCATTGCGGTCATCATGTATGCGGCCCAGTTGTATATACTGATCGGCAACAATAGTTGTCACCTTTTTATTAAAGACAGTATCAGTAGTATGTAACGCTGCAACGATCTTAGCAGCTCTTTTATTTATTACTTCGTTATACGCTTCTGTGGTTTGCGTAGCGGGTGCTGGTTGGGCAAACACCAGGGTTACAGATAATAACATCATTAATAATGTTACCGCCATCAACAATATGGACAAACTAACTGTACGTTTCATGTAGCAAAAGTTGTATGATGAACTAACGGCCAATGCCTGAAAGCCATCTTTGTTTTAATAAGATACTTTTAATTATCCTCTATAGTGTTTTACAGTGCGTAAGGAACAGGCTTCGTTTTGTAAACAGTTGTTGTGTCAATAGATCTGGTTTATGAACCAGTAAACTTCATAGCGTGGGGACTAGACCTGTCTTGTTGATTTGTGTGGATTGTGCCAGGAGAGATTTTGGTTTGTCCGGATATTGCGCTTGTGATATTCTTCGCCAGGAAATAAGGCCATATCATACATTGCGAATAAGGAAGACCGGGCAAGCAAAAACGCTTCATATGCTCAATCGTTTAAAAATTCCTCAGAATACAATGTGATCAGAAATCACTTAACCAAGTTTTTACGAATACATTGTTATCTGTTCGTTATTCATATTACCGTAATAAAGGTACACGGGACCCTATCGGTAAACAATGTAAGGTTTCACTAAATTGATGGAATATTTTACTATTTTTTGTGTAGAGGCCCTAAATGTTTTTTTTACAATTTAATGGGTTTGAAGCAGGACAGCACCGGATGGCAAACCGGGGGAATGGATGGTGACACGAATGGGGCCAGCTTTTTGTGTGGACTGCACGATCGCCAGACACAAACCCTTGTAAGCTTTATGGGACGGGGCTTTAAAAGATTCCAGACTGGCCGGATAGCCATTGTCCATACCGGCTAAAATGCCTTCGCCGGCCATTTCAACGGCAATATTATTATCTGCATCGGGGACCAGATTACCGTTTTTATCTACAATTCGAACGGCAATAAAAGACAGGTCTTTTCCGTTGGCATGGAGGATATTTCTATCCGTGACTAATTCCAGGTGGTCTGGTTTACCGGCCGTATTGATGATTTTTGTGCTTATTATCTTTCCATTTTTACGCGAAACGGCTTTCAATGTACCGGGCTCATATTTTACCCGCCATTGTACATGACAATCAAGCGGTTGTTTTTTACGGATACCCAGCGACCGGTTGTTTAAAAACAACTCTACTTCATCGGCATTATTATAATAAGCCCACACATCAACTTCCTTACCTGCTGTCCAGTTCCAATGCGGAAAAATGTGTAGTACCGTTTTATTGGTCCATTCGCTTTGATACATATAATAAGCATCCTTCGGGAAACCGGCCAGGTCAATAATTCCGTAATAAGAACTTCTTGCCGGCCAGGGATATGGCACCGGCTCGCCCAGGAAATCGAAACCCGACCAAACAAACAACCCTGATAAAAACGCATGCTGCTTTATGATCTTCCAGGTTTGTTCATGGGTTGAACCCCAATACGCCGCCACATGATCATATGCGGAAACGGTATAGTCGGGATTGCCTTTCTCAACAAATTTTTGTCCTTTTAACGGCCAGAAACGAATACTGTCAGAAGGCATATCATAATGCCCACGGCTGGCCAGGGCCGACATGGTTTCGGTGGCAATGAATTTCTTACCGGGATACTTTTTTAGAATTTCAGGATATAGCTGCTGGTTATAATTCAAGCCAAACAGGTCAAGCGCGTTTGCTTGATAAATGAAGTTTTTAGTGGTATCGGTTTCGGTCAGCGCAGCTGTTACCGGCCTTGTTGTATCGAGTTGTTTTACAATGCCTGCCAGTTCCCTCGCTAAGGGTATACCTGTACTATCGAACTGTTCGCGGATCTCATTGCCAATACTCCAGATGAATACAGAAGGATGATTACGATCTCTTTTTACCTGGTCTTCCAGGTCCTGTTTATGCCATTGTTCAAAATCAATGTTGTAATCGAACTTGTTCTTTTTCTTGCGCCACATATCAAAGGCTTCATCCATGACAATAAAACCCATTTTATCGCACAGGTCCAGGAACTCCGGCGCCGGAGGATTATGCGACGTACGGATCGCATTACAGCCCATTGCTTTTAAGATCTGTAATTGTCTTTCCATAGCGCGCACGTTCACCGCAGTGCCCAGGGCGCCCAGGTCGTGGTGCATACATACGCCTAAGATCTTGGTGGGTTTTCCATTTAGCGAAAACCCATTTTGTATATCGAAATTAAAATAGCGGATGCCAAATGGTGTAATGTATTCATCTACGATTTTGCCATTCGCCACCATCCGCGTTACGGCTTTATATAAATAAGGTGTTGTAATTGACCATAAGGAGGGTTTAGCAATGGTTACAGAATAATTACAGGTCGATTTTCCGTTGGGCCAGTTGATGGCGCTGGTTGAAACCGGTTTGGCTGTTGCTACTAACTTTCCCGATGCATCATAAATATCGGTGTGCAGGGTCCCCTGCCCTGTTTTACCAGAGCTGTTATTTACTACCGACTGTATTTGTATAGTTGCTGTTGCTGCGCTCACCTTTGGTGTTGTAATAAAAGTACCCCACTGATCGATGGCTATTTTATTGGTAAGCACCAGCCGTACATTGCGGTAAATACCGGAACCGGTATACCAGCGAGAATTGGGCTGGGCTGAATTATCGACCTTTACGGCTATCACCTGTTGTGCGGTACCAGGATTACAATATTGCGTTACATCGTACCCAAAAGAGATATAGCCATTGGGGCGTTTTCCCAGGTAATGGCCATTGATCCATACTTCGCTGTTGCGGTAGATGCCGTCAAATTCAATACATACGTTCTTATGCTGCGCCGTTGCCGGCAGGGTAAATGTTTTGCGGTACCAGGCAATGCCGGTTGGTAAGGCTGCCTGATTTGGTGTACCCGGATTTTTTTCGCTGAATTCACCTTCAATACTCCAGTCGTGCGGCAGGGCGAGTGTTCTCCAGCTCTGGTCGTTATAACCCGGTTCTTTGGCAATAGCTGTATCACCCAAAAAGAATTTCCAGTTATTGTTGAAGTCGATGATGGTGCGCTGGCCTGTAGCATGGTTTATACTTAACAATGCTAATACCAGAATATAGAAATGTCTTTTCATTAAAATGCTTTTTGGGGGAAATGTGAAAACCGCTGCAAGCTACCAGCACTCGTTACCAATAGGTAATTTTCCTATTACACTTTCCTTTTTTCTCTATCCAGTTACCGATCTTATCATAAGTGTATGTATAGGTAAGCGTATCAAATGCTTTTTTTTCTGAATCAAATGTAACTTCCATTACCTTATCATTAAAATCATTATAATAAAAATTCGTGTATCGTATATTGCCTTTCTCTTCCTCTTTTCCATACACCAGGTTATCTGCTTTATCATTTCTGAACAACCAGGTGTTCTTTACTGCTCCATTATCATCAAAATGCCTGCGATATTCCACACTGTCATTCTTTGAGGTTTCAGTGGTTTTCCGACCGGTACGTCCGTCTGTAGTTACAGATACCATACTACCGTCTGACTTGTATTCCGAGGAGGATTTGTCGTACAAAGAACCATTCACATACACCTTTTCTTCCACCACCCTGTTACTGTCGTCATAAGAATATGTTTTTCTGACCACGTTGTTCTTCTCTTCCACCAGGTTACCATTCCCATCATACTTATAATAATCTTTCTTTTTTTCTCCCTCGGTCGTTATGTTTGTTATGGTTGTGGTATTCCATACTTCATCATACTGGTAAGAAGTGGAATCACCCTTTTTTTTCCCTAATACACCATATACTACGCTTATTAAAAATCCCTTTTCATTGTACTCAT
>DASUVL010000890.1:0-3419 GCA_036379015.1 Niastella sp. | reverse complement strand
GTTGATCATTCTTTCGGGACCCGAACCGCAACGAACTATTTTTGAAAACCTTTTACTACAGGCATTAAAGTACCAGCATGGTAAAATAGTATTAGTAAGAGGATTGCCAGGCAATACCAGTAATTCTATTCAGTCAACAGATAATGTCATCATATACAACCATGCGCCGGCCAGCCTACTCAATACACTGATATGTAATTCGGAATTTGTGATCAGCCGCTCGGGATATACAACCGTTATGGATCTGTTGAAGCTTGGCAAAAAAAGCATCCTGGTACCAACGCCAGGCCAGGCTGAGCAGGAATATGTGGCTGTTCATTTGTACAAAGAACGACTGGCATATACCGTTTCACAGGCTCATTTCTCCCTATCAAAAGCATTGGCAAATGCCCGCACATTTTCTTATCAGCAACCCCTATTACTAATGGAAGAATACAGGGAAATAATTCGTGAAATGATGGGAGAGCTCAGGTCTGAATAGTGAGATTTACAATGAGCAAGCTGTGTAACAGTTTCATCTTCAACGTCCCGCTTTCGACCTTACTTCGTGCGCCGTCGCTTGCACTGCGCGTCCGTTAAAGCTTCGGCGACCCAGACGAGTTAAGGGTGCAAGCCACAGCGATGCACACGATCAGCACCATGTCTGGTCTACAATTATTACTTTGCTTTGGGATAATCAAAAAACCAGTATTGCTTTTCTGCATCTTTAAATGCTGACCAATCCTCAATATCAGCTTTTACCGCAAAGATGGCGCAGGTAGGCATATCGTCTATTCGCACATCGGTTAGTTCGTTGGCAAATTCGGTGATACCGGGATTATGTGCAAAGATGGCAATAATGCTTGCAGTAGGAGGTGCTTGTGCTATGGCATTGTAGAATGCTTCGGGACCGGCCAGGTATAACTCAGGTACTAAAATAACATCGTCTTTTTGGCCATTGAATTCTTTAATGAAGATAGACGCTGTTTTACGGGCGCGTTTAGCTGAACTTGAAATAAAAGCATCGATATTGATATTACGCTCCGCTAATCTTTTTGCCATTTTGGGCGCATCTTCTTTACCGCGCTCATTCAAAGGACGATCAAAATCATCGACCCCAAGTTGATCCCAACTACTTTTTGCGTGCCGTATAATTATTATTGATTTCATCTGACAATATTATTTGTTTTTTGGCCAGATGGGACTTACCATGACAAAATTTTCATCGCCCTGAATTCAATAATGATCCCGATAAATCGGGATGACAAGGGCGTTTCATAAAAAATAATAGGGGGATTAATCCCCCTAAAAATAATGAGTTCGATCAAAGGAATCAGAAATTTTAACAGGCCTGTTATTAAAATTGGTTCCCCATAGGAAGCTAAACGGTCGGCAGTTCATTTGCCGCAAATACTTTGCCAAACGCACTTTCGCATGGGGAAAAATACGATTTGATTACGTGTATTTATGAACAACAAAGAGAAGAATTACAGCCCGCTCGAATTAATATAATTGATCAATGATGCTGTATTTTTTACCTTTAATTTCTTTAGAATGTTGTGGCGGTGCACTTCCACGGTCTTTATGGATATGGCTAACTTATCAGCAATTTCTTTTGACGACAATCCATTACGGATAAGATTTATTACTTCTATTTCACGTTCAGAGAGCTGATTCAAACCATCGCCCCCTTCTTCTTCATTCATCATTTGTTCAGACAGGATATTTTTCACTTCCTGGCATATGTATACATTGCCGGCACACACCTGATGAATAGCATCGAGCATTTCTTTGCGGGGAGAATTTTTGGTTACATACCCACGGGCTCCCAACCGCAGCATTTTTTTGGCATACGCCGGCTGCGAGTGCATGGATACGGCGATAACCTTTGACCCGGGTGAAAGTTTACGGATCATTTTTAATATGTCGAACCCATTAAGTGGTGACATATTAATATCAAGTAGTACAATGTTGGGGCGTTTATCCCGTGCAATTTCAATGGCTCGCTGACCGTCCCCTAATTCCGCAATAACTTCCAGATCTTCATTCCGACCTAACAAATAAGACCAGGTTTCGCGGATCAGGGTGTGGTCATCTACAATCATGATGGTAATTTTACTCATACGATTTTTTTTTCAGTAGTGTGTGAATGAGCTTGTTATCTGCACAACGGCACGAAAAGACAGCAAGGCTGTCTCAGACCTTTTGTACAACTACTAATGGATGAGTCTTATACCGTTGCTTTCTGTAGGGTATCGAAGGAGTTACATATAATCCCGTACTTGATATTAAGCATTTTTTCCGATATACGCAAACTATATTTTAAAAATGCATTAATAACCACGTAGTTTTCAATCTGGTAGCTTAGTATTAATACCCTCTTACGTTTTTGCCTTCCATATAGTTAATAAATGCTTTATTAACCACACGGTTGCCGCCGGGAGTTGGGTAATTACCGGTAAAATACCAGTCGCCTGTGTTGGTTGGGCATGCTTGGTGAAGGGACTCAATTGTCTGATATATTACCTGAACAGGCACTTTAAGTCCTTTGGGAGTAATCAGTTCAGCAATTTTATTTGAGATCTGTTCGGTTGTGAATGGTTTATAAACGTGCTTAACCACGTTTTCAGTATGTAGCTGGCCTAAACGTTGCAATTCTTTACACTTATCATACAACTCTTTTAAACAATCTTCCTTGCCATGCTCTTTCATTAATTCGGTGGCCGCTCTGAAAGCAATAAAGTCGCCCAGCTTGCTCATATCAATTCCGTAGCAATCAGGATAGCGGATCTGGGGCGCTGATGATACAATAATAATCTTTTTCGGCTCAAGTCTGGCCAGCATTCGCACAATACTTTCTTTAAGGGTAGTACCCCGCACAATAGAATCATCAATCACCACCAGGGTATCAACTCCCTTTTCTACCGTTCCGTAAGTTATGTCATATACGTGTTGCACCATTTCATTACGGCTTACATCTTCCGTGATAAACGTGCGCATCTTAACGTCCTTGATTGCAATCTTTTCAATCCGTATTTTACGATTTACCATTTCTGACAACTTCTCTTCGGTAATGTCGTTGCCCCATGATAAAATACGCTGAATTTTTACCTGCTTTAAATAATCATCCAGGCCTTTCCATAAACCGTAAAAAGCTACTTCTGCGGTATTGGGTATAAATGAAAAAATGGTATGCTTAAGATCATAGTCAACGGCATGTAAGATCTGAGGACTCAGATTATAGCCCAGGGCATTCCGTTCACGGTAAATTTTTTCATCGCTTCCCCGTGAAAAATAGATGCGCTCAAAGCTACAGGCCCGGCGTTCCTTGGGTTGTGTAATTTTGTCGATAGTGATAGCGCCATCAGCTTTTACGATCAATCCCATACCCGGCATCAGTTCCTTCACTTCATTTTCGCCAACATTGAATACCGTACGTA
>DASUVL010000889.1:0-2791 GCA_036379015.1 Niastella sp. | reverse complement strand
ATTAGTTTACAATACCATTACAAACCATCAAACTTTATTTATGAAAATGCACATCAAAAAAATGCTGGCGCTGCTGATATTAGTAGCCTGTATGCAGCTCTCAGGGTACGCTTCTCCCAAACATGATCACCTGTTTAAAATGGATCGTGGTATTATTAAAACGGTACCTCCCTTCACTGCCTGGATGCACACCACCTGGGAAGGTGGTTATAGCGACCCTTATACGTACATCGAATATAAAAGCTTCAGGGTTTACTATTCTACCTATTTACCTTATAATGTAACCATCAGCTACAACATGTATTTAACTGATGTTAATGGTTCCAGCACTACCGAGAATTTTGCGTACGGCTCGGTAGGGTCTACTTTTACCTATCTGGGCTATTATGAAACATACCACGACGATGGTAATCCGAATAATTACATTTCGCTGGATCTCGGGCTAAATTATGTTGTTCAACAATAACCACGCATGTATAAGCTGATACTGATCGTTAGTCTGATTTTCAGTGGGCAGGTATATTCGCAAACCAATCAGGCCGGCAACAAGCAGTTGCCCTGGCTAAGCGATACCTTATCGGCCCGCATCGCCAGTCAGCTAGCTGTAAAAAAGGAAATTGCTGATAGCCTGTTATCGTTGATATATACATCGAGAACGGCTATCAGCACTGTTTTACAAAACAAGACCTTAACAAGCGAGGATAAAAATGCACAGGTGAAAATGATTGCTGATGCCCGGAATGCTGTTATTGAAAAACTACTGCGTCCGGAACAGATCGAAAAACTGAAGGCCATCATGGCTGTGGAAAAAGAAAAGTGGAAACAGAAACAGTAAGTTCGGGTAATTCTCTAAAATAACAGGGGGGCACTTTCGTAGCCCCCTGTTATTTTTTACGATGTATTTTATTTTATTCTTCCGTTCTCATTGTCCAGGGCTGAACTTCTGCTGCGCGGACCTTTCACATTACTGTTGGTAAACTTATAAGTGAAGTTTAACCTTACCTGTCTGGTTTCCCAATAACTATAGCTTTCCATATAAAAACCGTCAAAGCTTTGCACCGACCGGGCTTTTGTACCTTTATAAATATCGTTCACTGCCAGCCGTATTATTGCCTTGTTTTTCAAAAAAGATTTTTGCAACCCGATATCAACCTGGCTTGTTCCCCTGCTTATTTCATTAGCCCCCGTGAGTCGTTTTGTATTTACATACCCCGATACTTCTGCGATTAAGGCATACGGCAGTTTGAATCTTTGCTGCAGGTTAACCCTGGCTGCCAGTTGCTTAAGCGCCAGGTTTCTATAACTATCGAATGAGATCTTATTATAAATGTGGAACATTGTCCCATTAAATGTGATATCCCACCATTTTGTTGGTGTTACATTTTGCGAAACCGACAGCGAAATGCTTTTTTGCACGCCCAGGTTTCTGGGGATCATTACAATTTTTGAAACGTCGAGCGTATCGGTGATCCTGTTGCTATACTGATCGGTATAAGCATAGATTACACTGATAATGGTTGAACTTTTGAAAACATATTGCAAAGATGCCCGATGGCTAAGTTGTGGCTGCAGGAATGGATTACCCTGCCAGAAGGAAAGTTCGTCCAATAAATAAACAAAAGGATTCAGGTCCTGGTAAGCAGGCCGGTCAATACGTCTGGAATAGGCTAAAGAAAAGCTATGATTTTCCCGGGGCTTTACTGATACACTAAAGGATGGAAAGAGGTTTGTATAGTTTCTGTCAATGGCTTCTGCAGAATCTTTATTGTTCATTTTAAAATGCAAAGTGCCTGTTGCCGATGTGTTTTCTAATCGTACACCAGCTTGTACAGTCCATTTGCCCAGTTCTTTTTTATAGTTTACATAACCACTGGATATTTGCTCATTGAAGCGGAAAGTGTTTGAGCGGCGGTTATCGAGGCTATCTGTAGCGGTAAGCACATGATAAAAATTGGCAACATTATCAGATCGTATACCCGAATATTTAGCCCCTGTTTCTAAAATGCCATGCGCTAAAGGAGTGGTGTAATCAAACTTTATTGCTTTCAGGGAAATTTTAATTCCATTCAAGGACCGATACAAATGCTGACTTAAAATACTTTCCTGGTTATCGGTATAAATGTTTGACTGCAAATTGCTGTTGTCTTTTTTAAAATATCCATAATCAACATCAATGTTGAACATGTTGCCAGCAGCGTTTTCATACTTGTAGTTAATGTTCGCATTATAACGGTCAGTTTCCTGAAAATAATAATCATTATTGGCAGTTAGCTTTTGAACAATACCCGAATCCGGAACAGAAATATTGGTGCGGGTATTCGTTAAACCTCCCCCCAAAACAAAATTGCTGTTTAGCAAAACTCCGATGGTGTTCTGTTTGTCAATGTTATAGTCAAATCCAATTCTGGCGCCTAACTTTTTTCTTGCATCAGTATCATCTGTGGCACTGGCGTATTCTTTGTTGTTCTGGCATCTGTTAGAACCATATACATAATAATAGTTACCTAAAAAATGATTATACCCTCCGTAAATATTATAGTTGTTCTTTCTGTAATTAAATGAAAAATCAAGATTTTGTTTAAATGATACGCCATAGGCTACACCTGTAGTTACAGAGGCGTTGAGCCCTTTGATCTGTGATTTCAGCGTTTTTATATTGATAATGCCTGCGGTTCCGGCAGCATCGTATTTGGCGGTAGGGCTATTAATAATTTCAAAAAATTTTATTTCAGAAGCCGGCATCGTTTTTAATAGATCGGCTATTTCCTTTCCCGAAAGATAGGTCTGTTTT
>DASUVL010000888.1:0-2403 GCA_036379015.1 Niastella sp. | reverse complement strand
ATTGTTTCCAGGACTTCCCGGTGCATTTTCATAAGTTCCGAAGGTCCGCAGATGAAATATTGTACCCTGTTAAGCGGATCATCTGTAACCTGCTTAATAAGTTCCCCGGCAATGAGCTTGTTTAACCGGCTAGTAATTACTGCTATCCCTGACAAATCCGTAACATCTTTTGGTTGCGATAATACATGGTAGCTATTTAGCCGGCCTTTAAACCTTTCTGTTAATCCCTCAATAGCACTTCTAAAAATAATATCTTCCGGCGTGCGACTGGAATAAATAAGACTAACCTTTGTATCAGCCGACCTGCTGAGGATAGAACGTGCAATGGAGTACAGGGGTGTTATTCCACTGCCGCCAGCCATTAGTACAATGTGCCTGGACGTATAGGCGCTGGTTAATGGACTAAACTTGCCGTAAGGCCCATCAATATACCATTTATGGATGTTTGAAATGTTATCAATAATAAAATTGCTCATTATGCCGCCACTTACCCTTTTAACAGTAATGGATGGCTTTACATCTTCATCAGGGGATGAACTTAGCGAATAAGACCGGGTCACGGGCTCATCATCAATCAATAATGTAACTTCTATAAACTGTCCTGGAGCATATACAAAAGGAACACCTCCGGTGTCAAATATCACTGTTATTGTATCTTTTGTTTCCCCTATAATAGCAGCGGTTGTCCATATTTGCTTAGATGCCATGAATAAAAGTAATGAATTACAAGGTCAAAATATTGAATTTATGCAAGTTGCAGTTTATTTGCGGCCGTATTGTTATACAATTTTTGCAAAGATTTATATAATTATAAGGTGTCGCCATTTTCGGGTTCTCATAAAAGTGCCAGGAAAGAAATTTAACATTTTCCTTCCTGGCTCCAGCACCATGTACGACAACGCTCCATACCATGAGCGGCATGTTGTTAGTCGCTTATAAGGTTTAATGCTGTTCCAGCCATTGCTGCAATTCTTTTATTTCCCTGCTTTGATCTTCAATAACTTTTTTTGCGAACTTTTTAAGTGTAGCGTCGTGTCCTGAATCGATTTCTTGCTGAGCCATATCTATGGCAGCCTGATGATGCACAATCATCATTTCAGCAAAATCATGATCCCCATTACCTGTCATGTTCATAGATTCCATTTTACTGCTCATAGTATGCATAATATCCATCATGGTGTTTTCACCATGATGCGGCATTGCTGTTTCATGTTTTTTCATATAAGGATCTTTTTTAGTTAATAAATAATACAATTCGATGAATGCTATTTCATGTTCATTTTCATCAGTGCCGGATATATTCTCAGGTACACCTGGAAAGCCATCGGATTTTTTCCGTAAAATGTATTCAACGACTCCGGCGCTCCGTAATAACTCCATTGTGCACCAGCTGCAAGCCTGGTTTTATGTAATTCAAATAAATCATAATTGGCCCCTAATGTCAAGGCGTGAATACCAAATACATTATGCTCTTCAAATGTTGGTCCTACCACCAGTTCTTCAGCTGATTTTTCGGTGAACTCATAACGGGAATAGATGGATGCTTTTCTCATGCGCCAGGCTCCTTCTGCCATAAATGCATTTTCACCGTCATGATCTTTTTGTTTATTCATCCCCCAGAGAATAGTTGCATTAAACCGGTTTTCGTTACCCATATCCAGGCTGTAAATGGCAGAAGCAGTTGTTTTATTGATGTTTTCATCCGGGTGCAGCTCTTCCGGGCTTTTTACATAGCCATGAGAAACCTGTAGCGCCCAATTCATCGAAGGGTTAAAGGAAAGCCGCCCGCTCCAGGAATCAAACCGGGGTTTATCAAAACCATAGCGTTCTTCGTTAGGTTCCCGTCCGGTAAATGAAGATCCCTCCAACTTGAATTTACCTGCCCGTACACCAGCTGTAACTACGCCGAACGTTATATGGGTAGCGTCTACCCAGTGGTGCGAAACAGGCGAATTGGGATTATCCAATGAAGAAGGCCGGTGCATAAAAGTAACCGGTCCCAATGCCGGTTCTCCTGGGTAAGCAACATATACAAATGCATCTATATCCTTCGTAAATGCATGGGCATAGCTGACGGATAATTCAGAGAAAAGATCATGAGGGTGTTGCCTGTCAATCAATGGTTTACCCTTGTAGCTTTCTCCTGTTTGAAAGAGTAAGGGATAGCCTTTACCGCCCTCAATGACCGGATCAAGTGAAAGCATAGAACTAAAATGGAAAAGTCCCTTTTCACCTACTTTTCGCTGTCCCATAAACATAAACCAGGTAGGAGCATCAAACCTGGAATCGCCTCGCTTATCATCATTATTAAAATTCTGGTTATTATAGCGCAGAAATACACTTCCATGCACCATGTACATCCATTTTCTGGAATGGATCATATAGCCATACATTGGAGAGGCA
>DASUVL010000887.1:0-2851 GCA_036379015.1 Niastella sp. | reverse complement strand
TTGTACAAACTCAATACATCGTACAGCGAAGCCCCATCATCGGCATACATATAGGAACTGATGTTGCCTTCAAAGTAAATATGCTTTACCTTGGTGTTATCAGTAATAAAATCAATAGCCTTCAACAGCAAACCCAGGTTGGTGCGGGCAATGGTTGCTTTTGAAACCTCTTTTTTTCCAACGCCTTTACCAGTAATGGCAACCGGTTTACATTCGAATAAATGATTTTTCCAGGAAAGAATTTCGGTAGCGAGATTAGCAATGTCCTGCGTAAAACGGAAACTGGCAGACAACTGCAATGTATTGAAGTCGGCCTTATCTAATGAATTAACAGCATGCCGCCAGCCATAGATCTGCTGGTGGGTGTCGCCAACAATCACTTTAGTCGCTTTTTGTTTCATAAAAACATCGAGCATAGCAGCAGAAGCATCCTGGGCCTCATCAAAGAGAATGTAATCATACGGCAGGTCAGGATTGGACAATTGAAATTTCTTCAGGTAAAAGTCGTGCGTGATCTCTATTTCACCCCTATCCATTTTAGCCAGTAACAACCGGGTACCATCTTCAATGAATTTATAAAATGTGCGTACAAAAGTTTTTGCCTGCGCATCCACAACGGTGTCGAGGTAATTAAGGTCCTGCACTTTTGCCTTATCACTGTTACAGAAATAGGTAACAAATTTGCTGATATGATTGGCAATGACAAATTCAGCATGTTTTTCACCATTACCACGAATATCAAGCAGCTGACAGATCTCACTATTCTTATAACCCTGCGCCTTTACTTTATAATTGAAGCGGAAGACAATATGCTTGTAAGCCAGCGAGTGGGCTGTTTCTACTTTTGTATTGGTTAGACCGTACTCCGCAAACTTGCGGGTAGCCTCTAACTTGACCGATTTATTAAATGCGAGATACAATATGCGTGCATTTGCAGGCCGTGACGCTGCGTATTCAATAATGGTAGTGGTTTTTCCGGAACCAGCAACCGCATTGATCCGGAGATTACCGTTGGAATTGATGATAGCCGTTTGCTGATCAGTAAGCGCTTTTTTATTCAAAGGATGGCTATGGTTGTTACCTGCTGCAGACATAATACCGAAATTAAAGATTCTCCGACTTCGCTCAGAACAAAAGGCTCCTGCATTGAAGCCTTTTACCTGATGGCGAAGTTGGGCGTTTTTTTGAACACTTGCAAGAAATAATGATAGCAGCTATTACAGTTTAATGAGCCTCACTATTGTTGCCTATAGGCATGATTTTGATCTTGCGGGCCGGCAACATGATCTTTATGATAATGTATGGCCAGTTCATCGGTTCCAAAATCGTGTTTCAGGTCGCGCAATACCGTGTGCACATGGTTGGCATTATTTTGTGTATTGTCGTACTCGATAATGATCGTTGGGCCTTGTATACGGTAATAATACCCGTCGGTACTTTGGCGTTGCTGCGAACCGGCCCAAGCAAACTGCAGTTTATCCAGGCCGGCTGCTGTTAGCTCTTTCATCATGTCATCGGCAAATAATTTGGTATAGCGATGAATATATATCTGAATCAGCTTTATAAACAGGGATTGTTGCTCCTTATTTAATTCGTTATACCTGATTCCCTGCGGGTGTTCGATCATAGCAATTCGTTTATTGAATGTAATGATCTCCGGCAATGCTTTTTCATTAATAACAGCCCTGGATAATTGTTCTTTGGTGAGAGATTGCAATAAAGTAAAGCCGCCATCAGTTTCCTCTTTCAATGTTTCTTTTCCTTTTTGCACACCATTGGGTACAATAGCCGGGTTAGCACCCAGGAAACCGGGTGTGCCAGACACAATACGGTTGTTATCGGCAGAAAATGTAAATGAAATATGATGTCCTTCCAGGCGCCAGCCCCAGGGGCCTTTTTCGGCCGGCTTTCCAAAAATGGTGAAATAGTATTTACCGGCATCGCGGTAATGATCATTGTTGCCCCGGCCTTCCAGTTGTTTTAAGATGTTTTCCAGTTGAATAATGTCAGTTACATTTTGCACGCCGCGCTTGCTTAAACAGGTGCCCAACAACTCGAAAGCTGCTTTTTTTTGTTGTTCATTCAGTTCTTCAAGTGGTATGCCTTTACGGTCGGATCTGGGAACAAAATGCCAGTTAAAACGCTCCTCATCGGCAAAGGAGTACTGCAACTTTTTTTGTTGTAATGTGGTAAAACTATTAATAAACCGATTAGCGGTTTGCACAAGGCTATCCTGGGCTATGCACACAAACGAAAAAAATGGGATCGCCAGAGCAAGCAAAGACCGTTTCATGATATTGATTTGTATAGTAAATTACAATTTGTGCATACAATACGATCATTTATGGTGTATCCGGAGCCCAAATCCGGTCGATTTTTGGGAAAATATGCTCAAAAGTCTACTTTCCCTTAAATAATTGTAACAGAAGTGCTTAATAAAATTTTTAGAAACCCTATTTTTTTATATTTTTGCACCCCATTATTTACCACCCCTGATAAGGGGAGTTAAAATGGAAAAGGGTTGGATTCATAGTTCAACAAAAAGATTAAGATATTTTGGCGGGATAGCTCAGGTGGTTAGAGCGTTGGATTCATAACCCAAAGGTCTCGGGTTCAACTCCCGATCCCGCTACAGGTAAAAGGCTTCACGAAAGTGGAGCCTTTTTGCATTTGTTTATGCGTTGGATTCATATCCGCCGGCTGGCGGACTCGGGTTCAACTCCCGATCCCGCTACAGAGACTGAAAGGCTTCACGAAAGTGAGGCCTTTTTGCATTTGTTTATGCGTTGGATTCATATCCGCCGGCTGGCGGACTCGGTCGGGAAGGGGTATCAACAACAACTAACAGGTG
>DASUVL010000886.1:0-12047 GCA_036379015.1 Niastella sp. | reverse complement strand
ACGCATTTGCGGCGCCTTTGTTGAAATGATACCGCGGCACCTTGTATTGTTTGTCATCGATCAACGATAATCCTTCTGTAAGATCTTTTTCGATCATATCATATACATACTGCACCGTCTTTCGTTCATATTGTTCAAATACAACCTTCTCTGGTTTGAGCACATATGGAATACCAGGGTCGGTGCCGGCGGTGGTGGGATCATATACTTTTGAGAAAAAAGTAACCAGCATAAAGTGCGCATAGGCGCGGCATACCAATGCTTCTCCTTTTTGTGCTGAATAACTGGCCTTGTCGATTGCTTTTGAACAAACCTCCAAAGCCTGGTTGGCAGTCGCGATCGCCTTATAACAGGCATTCCAGTAAAATTCAGGCGAGTCTTCCTGGTTATCTGAAACATCTTTAAAATAAAAGGGATCAAGAATGGTCCTATCAAGGCCGCCAATACCTTTATCGGCTACATTATCTGAAATGGATTCACAAAATGCCATATAATTGGCTTGCGGATACGCAGTACCTAATAACTGCGATACTTTTTCCGGTGAGTTCAACACTGCCCGGTTATCGGGTGACTGTTCCAGAAACTTCTTACAACTGATTGTTAACAGGATAAGTAAGATATATATTGCATACTTTTTCATTCCATGAATCAGTTTATGGTTTGTTGTTTATGGTTTGTGGTTATCCTTACTTCGGGCATTTCCTACTACCTTCTTTCCTTCTTCTGCTTTTCTTCTTTTGCTTTCTGCCTTTTGCTTTCTGCTTTAGGCTTGCAGCTTGTAGCGTGCAGCTGTATTTATATTCCCACTTTCAGCGACAACGTCACCTGCTTTTGTATCGGTTGCGCTACGCCGCCCGAATTAAAAAACTCCGGGTCCTGGCCTTTCAGCTTGTCATCGGCATAGATCAACCAGGGATTGGTAGCAGCAGCAGTCAGCAACAGGTTGCTAAGGCCTGCTTTCTTAAACCAACCTGATTGCACGTTATAGGACAGCGATACTGTTTTTAACCGGATGAAATCTCCTTTGGCTACCCGCTGGTTAGAATAATTATAATTGTTGTATGGATATGCCCCGCCCACCTGCGCCTGCGTATAAGCATCGAGTATCGAGGGTACATTCGTGTATTTTTCATCGCCCGGCATTATCCAACGATCGGTAAATTCACCGGGCATCGCATTCAGATCGGAATAGCTGGTTTGAAAAGCCGGGTACAACCGGATCCTGTTGCCTGCCTGGTAAGTAAGAAATATGTTTAATGAAAATGACTTGTATTGAAAAGTATTTGAAAAGCCACCGGTCATGGTTGGGTCTACAGGTCCCTCGTGTATGAGGTGACTGATATCATCATCCTGCAGATAAACATCTGAATTGATCTTCCCGTTCTGATCGGTAAAAGTAGGCTTACCGGTTTTATGGTCCAGCCCTTTATAATCCAGTGAGAATAAACTTCTAACCGGATATCCCTGGCGGTTACCACCCTCTGCAATCACCAGGTCAAATATGAGCGGATTATTTCTTGCATTGGTGATCTCGTTGGTATTATAGCCAAAGGTGCAGTTCACTTTCCAGCCCCAGTTCTTTTGCCTGATCACTTCACCACCTACCAACAGTTCAATCCCTTTTGATTCCATATCCGCATAATTAGCCGCCTTTGGCGTTTCGCCCCCAATACCGGAAGTTTTGATCCGGCTGATAAGGTCAAAGCTTCGCCGCTGATAAACGTCCAGGCTAAGCGTTAACCGGCGTTTGAAAAAACCAGCATCCAGACCAAGGTTGGTGGTATACAATTTCTCCCAGGTGAGATCGGCATTCTCCAGGTTGGCGAGGTTTATTACTGATTCCACTTCTGTTAAATAAGGGCGACGCGTATTGATATTTTTCAGTACAATGCTCGAATTGGTAGCAGGTCCCATACTGGCCGTTAAACCATAGCTGGCGCGAACCGTCAGGTAATCGGCCCAGCGTACATCCTGCATAAAAGCTTCCTGCTCTACATTCCATGAACCGGCTACGCTCCAGGTAGGCAACCAGCGGGCCTTCTTCGATTGTCCCAACCTGTTTGAACCATCATAGCGGATGGTGCTTGTAAAGTTGTATTTCAGATCGTACGAATAGTTGCCCGATGCATAGAAGGCTACAAAGCGATCGTAGTCCCTGCTCATGCCATAATAGGGAAAATTATTTTCGATGGTTTGTTTTAAAATACGGTAATCAACAAAAGGGGTTCCGCCATTGTCGTATTGATAACCATAGCCGGTGTTGGAGAAACGCTGGCGGTCGGCATATTTCACCTGTTGCCCGGCCAGTATATTAAGGGTATGTTTTTCTTTGATAACCTTTGAATAGGTCACGCTGTTACGGAAATCGTAATTCAGCAGCATATCTTCTGTACGATTATAAAATCCGCCATAAGGAAGCACCACAACGGGTTGCGCCTCCGGATCATCCTGATCGCGGTACAGGAATTTATTATTGCGCCTGATGGTAGAGGTACCGGCTGCCCGGTATGCTTCCGCCATGTTCGCATGCTCTGTGATCATGTGCTCGCGGGAAGATTTTACATAGCGAAAGGCGCCCACAAATTCATACTTCAGGTCTTTGAATATTTTATAGGCTACATCACCCTGCAATCGCAGATCGATCAGGTTCAGATCAAGGTAATTGTTATCCAGTTCGCTAATGATATTAAAGGGCGCAAAGTTCCTTCTGAAATATTCCGGGTTGCCGTTTTTATCAAATGGCGTAATGGTACGGCTGGTGTTTAATGCATAGCTGAATGGATTGATATCAAAATCACGATCAAACTTTCCTTCTACCGGGTTGCTGTTGCGGGCCAAAGCGCCAGGCGCTCTTTGTTGACGCACCGATCCAACGGTAGCAAACCCACTCGATAACCGGTCGTTAAATTTGTAGTTGTTTCGGTAGTTGAGCGTATAGCGATTTACCTTATCGGCGATGGTCCAGCCGTTATCGCCCAAATAGCTGGTAGAAAAATAAGACGTCGACTTATCAGTTCCCGATGAAATGCTGAACGAATGCTCCTGCACAAAATTGTTTTTGAACAACACATCGAACCAATCGGTATTGGCCATGGCATAGCGGGTTAAAAAGGTCTTGCGCGATTCAGTGGTGTTTTCCAGGGGAAAATTGCCGTTAACGGCATTCATCAGATCGAACATTTTGCCATACACCCCATTGTCGGCCTTGTCGAGTATATTGGGACTAAGTATTCCTTTTCGTTCCAATTCGGCCAGCACCGACATCTGCTGCGCAGAATTCATAATGTTGAAGTCATTATATACCGGTTTGAACTGGGTAGTGAAATTGCCTGTATAGTTAACCGATAACCGGCCCGCCTTCCCTCTTTTGGTAGTGATCACCACTACTCCATTCATTGCCCGGGCTCCATATAAAGCAGTGGCTGATGCATCTTTTAATATATCGAAGCTTTCAATATCATTGGCATTTAAGCCGGCAACAGCCGATCCTAATAAAGTGGTTGGGTCACCGCTTGATAACTGGTCGTTAGAAATGTTTACGATATCTTCAAGCACTACGCCATCTACTACCCACAGGGGTTTATTATCGCCATTAATAGACGTAGCGCCGCGTACCCTTATTTTAGGAGCGGTGCCAAAAGTGCCCGAGACGTTTTGAATAGAAACACCCGCTGCCCGGCCTTCCAGCATGCGGCTTACATCGGCAACGCCCTGTAATCTTATATCATCGGCTTTCAACCGGGTAGCTGCACCCGAAAACCTGTTCCTGTCGATATTCTGAAAGCCTGTTACTATTACTTCAGACAATACTCTTTCTTCTTCATTATTCAGTTCAACACTTAAAAAAGATTGTCCTTTATATATTACAACCCGGGGTGCTTTTCCCACGTACGAAAACCGGATGCTGTCACCCGGTTGCGCATTGATTAAAAACTCGCCCTTCCCGTTGGTGAATACCCCTTTGTGATCACCCAGATTTTCAACGGATACCTGCCCAAGCGGTGCATCCTCCTCTTTGCCGGTTACTTTTCCTTTTAATTTATACGCAGGTAATGTATCTATGCTCGTCTCCCGCTCCCGCGGGACCGGATTCACAATGCTGGCTTTACCTTCTTTCTTATTAATAGCCTTAATAATGATGATAAAGTTCTCGGTGATCTTATATCCTAATGGCCGGCCCCGCAGCAGATTCCGCATCACATCATCTAATCCGGCTTCAATAAAGTTTACGTTTATTTTTTCCTTGTCATTAAAAAGATCATTGCTATAAAACACTACAAACCCAGTCTGTCGGCGAATTTCACTGAACACTTCGCTCAATGCAGCACGTTTAGCCTGTAGCGTTATTTTGAACTCTTGCCTTGGATCGGCCAGTACGGAGAAGGGTAATGTTGAAAGAATAACCACAATGCTGATGGATATCCAAAACAATTTCATTACCCGGATATTGTTGGGACAACGTCCGGAGGGGAATCTCATAATACAATTAGTTTTTGTCTAACGGTTATACTATTTAGACAAGCATTCTTTCAAAATGGGTGACAACAATTATTTAATTTTTATTTTTCTTATTCGACAATGAAGAGAGATCCGAAGCTTTTGGATTTTGAGATTGGGCTTTTGAGTTGCAAAAATCAACAGCCATTCACCATTGACCATTCACCATTCACCCTTGCAAATCAATAGACTGATTCGAAATCATCGATGTAAAAATACGGCCGCAAAAAAACGCAGTAATTGATTAGCTCAATCATTAGCAGAAGAAAAAAATAATAAAATTAATCTACGGTTATACCTGACCGGTTTTTCAGTGGGAGAACATTAATAAAGTTCGAGACCTGTAAGGTACACCTCGGTATTTTGCCTATATAGTGGGTAAACGTGTACCTGACAGGTCCTGCCAATATACGACCTGTCAGGTGCAAGTAAACCAGCTGAATTGGTAAGACTCGGTGATGCACCTTACAGGTCTACCCCCAAAGGCGAACCTTACAGGTCTACTCAAATTTAATTCCGGCTAATAACAACTTTTCCATCCTTCATTTCATAGCGGATGTCGCCCGAGGAGGCCAACATATTGAAGAAAACATTTACAGGCTTATTGCGATCCATGGCACCGGAGAAGTGCAGACCGGCCAGGGAAGGATCTTTCAATTGTACACGTACATCAAACCAACGTTCAGATACGGCGGCGATCTGTTGCAGTCTTTCATTTCTAAAATAGTAAAGGCCCTGCATCCAGCCTAATACCAGTGTTTCATCAAACCGCTCTTTATGCAGCGGGCTGTTGCTGTTTTCAACAATCAGCCCTTCTCCTGGTAATAATACAATGCGCTCGCCTTTGGCGTTTTTGACGGCTACCGATCCTTTTACCAGCGAGATAAAAGTTGATTCTTTATTGTAACTCTTAATATTAAACTCTGTTCCCAACGCCTGCACGGTAAGTCCGTTTACCTGTACAGTAAAAGGCTGACTGGCCTGATGGGCCACTTTAAAATACGCCTCGCCCTTTAATTCTATATTACGTTCCCGTTGCGTAAACAACAGCGGGAATCTTAATTCGGAGACTGCATTCATCCAGACCTTACTTCCATCGGCTAACTGAAACGCATAGCTTTTACCCGCCGGTACCAACAGGGTATTCCAGGCGCCGGGATCAACTTTGGCATTCCGGGCATTTTGCATCCAGCCGGCTAGGGAATCCTGCGTTGAAGCATGCACAACACTACCATCGGCCAGTTTGATCTGTATACCACTATTTGCAGCTGTCCCTGAACGATATAAACCGCTAAAAAAATAGCCGGCTATAATGATAACGCCTGCAATGGCAGCCGCAATACCATACCGCATCCACCCGTTATTTGACCTCCGAACAGGAATAGCCACCGTATCCGTAACAGGTTCAGCCACCCGGTCAGGAATGTTCACCTTTTGTTGCAAAGCCAGCCAGGCATCCTCTACGTTAAAAGACTGATCAAAGCTCACTGCCTTACGCATAGCATATACCTGTTGCATTTGCTGCCATAATTGTTCAACCTCCTGGTTCTGCGCAATCAGTTCCTCAAGCCTTAAATCATCCTCCTCACCAATTTGGCCCGTCAGTTTATCTATTATGAGTTGCTCAACATCGGTCATATCAATATAATTGTTCATGGCAAGTTGCTAAATGAAACATCAGGGGGTGCTAAATATATTAAGACAATAAAATATATAAAAAGGGTGACAAGCCGGTAAAATAATAATAGTCGCGCAGACTTTCCCGGAGTTTGGCAAATGCCCGGCGCAGCTGCGTTTTAACCGTATTAACGGTTACACCGGCAATAACAGCGGCGTCCTGATATTTATTGCCTTCCACGCAAACCAGCTCAAAAATACGCTTGCATTGCTCGGGCAGCTGAGCAATAACACTTTGTACCATATGAGCCATTTCCTGGATCTCCATGACGTGGGTATTTTCAATAATATCAATTCGTTCCTGGTAAGTCTTTTCTTTGCGGTTGATCCTGCTCTTATGCTTCAGCAAATTTAAAGCAGCATGCTTTACCATGGTAGTGAGGTAAGACCCCAGCGATTGCTGTACGATTTCAAATTTGCGTTCCTGCCAGAACTTTACAAAAACATCCTGCACCAGGTCTTCTGCTTCACCCTGATCCTGTAATAACAGGTATGCCTGTATGCACAGCGTTTTGTAATACCTTTGAAATAACGCTTTAAACCCTTGCGGGTCCGAGGTTTTGAGTAATTGTAGTAGGATATGGTCTGTTTCAGCACCCATTTCGATTGTGGTTTAGGCCATTAATAGTTAAGTTTTACATACCAGTTTTTCAACCAGGTACATAAACGTAAAGCAACTGCTCACTTTGCTTCAACGAAGCTTCGCATAGGCGAGTAAAGCAGCCGCATACTTTATGATGACGGGCGCGGAAAATGAGTTGCTATTTAATTGTGCATTCCGTTTTTTTATTTATACCAACACCTTTACTACCTGGGTAGGTACTGCCTCGCCTGATAAATAATCAGGATCTTAATTTTTAAAACCCTGGTTAGTACAGACACGGTTGTACATACTACTTAAGTAAGTAACGGTTACGACAAGCAATATTGAGGCATTTTCAGATACCGGTACGATCGTACTATTATAGCGTACTTCCCCTTTGCCCGTGAAGGCAGCTTCACTCAGGTCTTCTCGTTGTACTGGATTATTTAACAGCGGATTGGACGCCTAATGTACTGAAAAAGTTTTGAAACTTACAAACGTTTATGCTAAAAAGTAAGACCAGCCATTATTTTAATGCGGCTGTAATCCCCGGCAGGCGCGCATTTGCGGGGGTGAATCCTATTAGGCTTTATTTCATATTTATTGAAAGTCAAAGAATTCTGAGGTGAGTGGTGAATCGTGAATGGTCAAGCGTGAATGGTCAATGGACTCAAAAAATATATGCCAGCTGACGGAAGGGAGGTATTTTTAAATTTAAGGCAAGAAAACAACTGTTTTTTTCTTTTAAACTTTCGGCATTCTATTCACCATTCACCATTGACCATTCACCACCACATACTACGGCTACAAAATAAATAAACAGGGGAATGGAATACAGATCGGCGGCGGCCAGTTTATGCCGCAAAAACCGGAGGGCCTGGATCCGGTACTGAACAAGGGATACCGGTGTAATACCCATTTGTTCGGCTGCAGCAGGCACCGTTAAGCGGTTGTAAAAAATTAATTTGAATACGTTTTTTTCCGGTTCCTGTAATGACGCCACCTGGCTATGCATTTGGCGCAGGGCTTCCAACCTGGCGGCCTCATCATCAAACCGGGCAATCGCTTTCAGCGCCAGAATATACCAAGCCGGTTCTCCGTCGCATTCTTTTTCTTCTTTTTCCGATTTAATATAAGCAAAGCAAATATTCCGTACCGTTATATACAGGAAAGCTTTTATATCGGGAAGTTTACTGAACCGGTCGCGCATCATAAACAACTTAATGAAAGTTTCCTGTACAATATGATGTGCTTCTCCTTTGTCGTTAGTTAACTGGTATGCAAAATCAACCAAAACCGTATAATGTTCATCACATAATTCTTTTACAGCTGTATAGGTGCCGTGTTGAAAATCGGTAATACCATGGCGGTTACGGGAAGGCAGGGTCATGAGCATAATTAAAAATTGAATACAATGATTAACCGGATAAAGTTTTTGAAAGACCGATGAAGTTCGCAGAAATTATCCCGCCTTGCGGGAACAGATAAGGTATGGATGAAGGAATGGTATCGTAGAAAGGAATGCAGGTAAGGCAGTATGCTGTTTTGATAATAAAAACCACCATGTTATGCCGCTGCTACGAAGTAAATATAGCAAATTGATGTATTTCTTTTCGGTAATTGACCGTAAAAATCGTAATTTTCTTTATCAACATATTTGCGACGTACACCTGTTGCTCATCCTATGCCTCTCATTTTCCGGTATCCGTTTCAAAAACACACTGGCATCATAGTTGAATCAATGCTCACTAAAATAAATAACTTATGTATACTGGTTTGCTTAAAGCTCCTGAAGAGGGATTATGCCATTTGTTTTACTATTGTTGCATGAAGGACGATGCGTTTAAAGATTCAGAACTGGATGTTATTTCCGAAAAAATGGTATCGCTCGATCTGCACAAAAAACTCAACTTCAAAGATGAGATGCAGAAGTTCAAATCGTACAAAAACAACCTCACCGATGAAGAAATTTATCTGAAATATTTGATCAGCATCATAAAACCAAACAACACCCTGGCGTTGTTTTCCTGGTGTGCGGAATTATGTGTCAGTGACGACAGCGTGAGTTTTGAAGAAGAAGCCCTGCTCGCCAGGATCGCCCAACTACTTAATATAGGGACAACGGAAAAAGACCTGGTGCAAAGACTGATGGTAGAGCGGAGGAAGGTATTAAAAGAGAAAGAATTCTAAAGGTGAATGGTCAATGGTCAATGGTGAATGGGCTCAAAAAGTTTTTTGTTGTCTGAGAAAATGAAAAACCCACGTTTTTTTTAGCCAAACCGCCTACATCTACCAATTATATGGCGTCCACCATTCGGGATTCGCTATTCACCATTCACGATTCACCATTGACCTAAAAAAGCCGGGTGCCTTCCAGACACCCGGCGTGCTACCACATCTCTATTCTTCCATGCGTTATTTTTGAATTGAATTCCTTCAACATCCATTTTGTTTCCCGATCAAATCATGACCGTCATCACAAAATCCTTCTCTTATTAATCGTGTATATGATAATTACAAAATTATGCCAGCACTTTATGCGCCCAATTTGTATATGTAACAAGGTGATATGTAGCTTATTTTCTACGATTTAATTACCACCCTACCCCATAATCTTCACCATGATTACTCGACCCGCCCCAAATCGTTCCGTGCTTGCTGTCAAAATAAATAGCATTCACTGGACCGGATGTACGATCATCAAAAGTTAGTTTATATCCCATCTTCATTAACTCACGGCGGATGTAGTCTGGCGTGTTGCTATTCACCAGTAACGATCCCGGTTTTGGCTTACGATCTTCCCCGCCCAGCGACAGATATAACTGGTAGGTATTTACATTGGCGGCTTCCACAGCTTCCTGCACCGTCATACCAAATTCAGCTACATTCAAAAAGAACTGCAACAGGTTCTGATCCTGCGTATCGCCACCCTGAACCGCAAATGACAAAAACGGTTTACCATCTTTTAAGGCCAGTGTGGGTGTGAGCGTTACCCGGGGGCGTTTGCCCGGTTCTACCACATTAAAAGGATTGAATACCGAATCCAACACAAAGCTTTGCATGCGCTGGCTCATACCTATACCGGTTTTGCCGGCAATACAGGCAGGCAGCCAACCGCCACTGGGAGTTACCGAAACCACCCAGCCCGCCGAGTCGGCAGCCTCCACCGAAGTGGTACCCCGCCACACCTGTTCCAGGTATTTATCATCAACCGGTGTATAGGCCAATGGCTTATCGGTGTTCCACAAACGCAAAAAATGACTGAACGGATTTGATTTTCCCTCAAAAGGATATGGATCACCGGGTAAAGCCGGCGACAGATTCTTAGCCGGATCAATTAACCGGGCCCGTTCTTTAGCATATTCCTTTGATAACAACCCTTTCATAGGTTCCGCGGGTGCAAAATTCGGATCACCATAATAAAAGTCCCGGTCGGCAAATGCCAGATGCATCGCCTGGGTTACCGTATGAATGTAACGGGCTGAGTTATACCCCATGCTTTTGAGGTCAAAAGGCTCCAGGATGTTCAATGCCTGCAACATGGCCGGACCTTGTGTCCATTGTTGTAATTTATATACTTCAATACCTTTATAATTTACGCTTACCGGTTCTTCGATCTGCACTTTCCAACGGGCCAGATCTTCTTCGGTGATCAGACCACCCTGCTCTTTACAGCCACGCACAAATTCTTTGGCAATATCACCGGTATAGAAACGGGCGTACGCCGCATAGATCGCGTCTTTACGGTTCTTACCTTTTTTTAACGCCTGTTGTTCTGCATCTACCATTTTACGTAGCGTTTCCAGCAGGTCGTTCTGTTTGAAGATCTCCCCCGCCTCCGGCGCTTCCCTTCCCTCACCGGCATGTGGTAAGAACACCGCTTTTGAATACGGCCATTGTTTTATCTGCGCCTTTCCTCTTTCCATGCTGTTGGCCGTTTGGGCCTCTATGGGGTAACCGGCCGCCATTTGTATGGCCGGCGTCAGCACGTCTTTCAAACTCATGGTACCGTACTCAGCCAGCATGGTGCATATGCCACCGGGCGTTCCGGGCGTTACGGCAGACAGCGGACCATACTCCGGCGGATAATGCATGCCTTTATTTTTAAAAAAGGAAGCGGTAGCACCGGTAGGCGCCACGCCCAGGGCATTTATACCGATCACTTTTCGGGTATGCGGATTATAGATCAATGCCTGGGTTTCGCCGCCCCAGCTGAGTACATCCCACATGGTGCAGGTAGCTGCGATCATGGCGCAGGCGGCATCAACCGCATTACCGCCTTTTTGAAAAATGGCAGCGCCCGCCGTAGCAGCCAGCGGCTTACCGGTAATGGCCATCCAGTTTTTTGCGTGCAGGGGTGGTTTTTGGGTTTGCTGTGCCTGTAGGTACAGGAGCAGGCACAGGGAAAAAGAAAGGAGCATGAATCTTCTCATATGATGTGTTTTGTGGCCTTAAAGTTAGTCAATCCCGACAAGTTGGCACAGGTTGAAAGAGTGCTTGCATAATTGGAAAATCGGGTAAGCGCCAGGCAAACCAAAGCCCCCCGTCCCGATAACTATGGGGGATCAGGGGGCCTTGTAATTAATAACCAAATTGTAAACAACCGGTTTACGGGATAACCCGTGTAACAACCGGGGAAAATATCCTTTCCCCATCACCGCTTATGGCTACTACTCTGAACCAGTATTTTTTCATGGAATTCAGTCCGGCAAACGTATAATACGCAAATGCGAGGTGATAAAACAAATTATTCCTAAGTAGAATAATCTTTCTTGTAGCCTGGCTGCTTTTCCCGAAACTCTTTATGTAATTGAAGTTGCTCTTGCATGTTGATGATCTTTAGCTTTACACTGCGTCCCATGTAGATACTGGTAAAATATGCAATGGCGAGGTCCTGCGCAGACGATGGGTACCAGTTTCTTATCTATGCCAACCAGATAAAAGAGCTGATTGGCTGCAGCGATAGTACTGTATATCGTATACAAAACGACATTCGCCTGGCATTGGGCAAAGAAAAAGGTGATTATATAACCGTACATGAATTCTGTGAACTCACCCACCTCCCTGAAAAGGAAACCCGGAAAGCATTAAAATACATCGGCCAGGAATTAACCCAAGATTGATGTTCGGTTCCTTATAACGAGACAGCTCAATTATTCTAAAAAAATAATACTTTCTAACTGAAACAACCTGTTTATAGTTAGAAGGTATTTTGTTCTGACAGAAACGAGCCTTCATTATGTAGACCCCATACCGAATAATTATTTTCACCCACGTTTGCGTTTATAAA
>DASUVL010000885.1:0-11679 GCA_036379015.1 Niastella sp. | reverse complement strand
TGCGAAAGCATATTAACCGACGCCATGTTTGAATTACCTTCTTCAAAGCAAACCCTTTTCCATTTGAACCTGGAAAATGCTCAAAAGAACTTCGACAAGAGCAAAATGAGTTTGCTTAAAGTAGCGTAATAAAAAATAGTCAGAAAGATGAAGATCTGAATGACAAAAGATACTCAAAACGTCAGCCCTCATACTGACGTTTTTTATTGCCTTAATCTCATTCATATATCTACTCAAAATACAGTATATGCAGGAACTGATTAAACAGTTAATGGCAGAAGGATTAACAGAACAACAGGCTTATAAAGCAGTTGAGATCATCAAGAATTTTGCAAAAGATAAATTCCCCATATTCGGCGGCGCTATTGATAAATTGTTTGATAAATACGGGCCGAAAGATGACGAGGATGATATAATGCCGTAATTCGTTTAGCCTGCCGATAAATAAAAAAAGGCCCTACAATTAAGCAGGGCCCTCTGTCATGACAAGCAACCGTGAGCAGTATTCAACATTTAAGCTCGTAACACCTCTCTGGCAATAACTATCTTTTGAATTTCAGATGTGCCTTCGCCTATGGTGCATAATTTACTATCGCGATAATATTTTTCAACGGGGAAGTCCTTCGTATACCCATATCCGCCAAATATCTGCACCGCATCAGTAGCCACTTTCACAGCCACCTCGCTGGCATAATATTTTGCCATGGCAGATTCCTTGCTCACTACTTCACCACGCATTTTCAGATCACATGCCTGCAGGGTCAGTAACTCGGCAGCGGCAATTTCTGTCGCCATATCGGCCAGTTTGAATGAAATACCCTGAAAGCTCGAAATGGGTTGATCGAACTGGTGACGTTCTTTTGCGTATTGCATAGCTGCTTCATACGCGCCTTTGGCAATGCCCAGCGACAATGCAGCGATAGAAATGCGCCCACCATCCAACACTTTCAACGACTGCTTAAATCCATCACCAAAATTACCCAGGCGATTGGCATCGGGTATACGGCAATTATCAAAGATCATTTCAGTTGTTTCACTGGCACGCATACCCAGCTTATTCTCTTTTTTACCAGCTTTAAAACCGGGCGTAGTACGTTCTACCACAAAAGCAGTTGCATTATTTTTTGCCCGGGGCTCGCCTGTGCGGGCAATTACCACCGCCACATCGGCACTTTTGCCATGGGTGATCCAGCATTTGGTTCCATTTAAGATCCAGTGATCCCCATCCTTTACAGCCGTTGTTTTCATATTGGCTGCATCACTACCGGTATTAGGTTCCGTTAATCCCCACGCACCCAACCACTCTGCGGTGGCCAGCTTAGGTAGGTATTTTTTCTTTTGCTCTTCATTGGCAAAATTCAAAATATGCCCGGTGCAAAGCGAATTGTGCGCAGCCAGGCTTAAACCAATTGAACCGCATACTTTAGCCACTTCCTGTATAATAGCTACATATTCATAATAAGAAAGTCCGGCGCCTCCATATATCTCAGGGACCAATACACCCATTAAACCCAATTTTCCCATTTCTTTAAATAATTGCATGGGGAAATGTTGGGTTTCGTCCCACTCCATTACGTAAGGTTTAATGTGTTGCTGGGCAAAATCCCGGGTCGATTGTGCAACCTGATCGGTAAGCTCTGACGTTTGAAAATTCATACTTAAAATTACCTGAATTAACTCGCAAGAATCGTTAAAGGCCGATGCAATATAGGTGGTTTTTTTTAAAACTAACATGCGTTAGTAATCTTTTTAAAAAACTTTACCACGACTGGCAACAGGGAGACGGTTCGGGAAAGGACCACTTCAAGGAACCGGCTGTTGTACGCTCCTGATTGTCATTAACTAACAATACCTGCAGCCCCCTCCCCGCCCTACTCAACCATCACATACGCCACCATTTTTTGATACAATTCTGGTGTTATAAGCACTATTTGCTGCAAGTCTTCGGGGGAGTGAAAAACACCATGTTGTTGACGATACTGCACAATAGCATTGGCGATGTTCCACCGGATGTAGGGATGCTGTTTTAATTGGTTTACATCGGCCGTATTAATATTGATCTTTTGTATGGTTACCGGCGCACATTGCAAGCGCGGTTTTATTAATTGAAATGTAGAATCTGGCAGACCGAAAGTTTCCCCTACCTGCTGCACCGAATAAAATCCCCCCAGCTTATTCCGAAAATTGACAATGCGGTTAGCCAACTTACCGCCTATTCCGGGCAACGATATAAATGCCACCGTATCAGCCTTGTTAATATCTATTATGGGTGGCGGCGTTTTTACATATTTCAACGGCGTTCTGCCTGGATTATTAAACGTTGCCGCCGCCGCAGGAGCCGCAATTCGTACATAGGGTATCAGCCGGTCAGCATCTGCTTTTTTCAATCCATATACCTTTTGCAGATCGCCGGCATTTCTGAAATGTCCGCCTTTGGCTACATAGTTTCGGATGGTGCGGGCAGTTCGACTGTTCACCCCCAGCTTTCGCCAGCCTGCTGAATCCAGCGTATTGGGATCAAATGGGAAAGGCTTACTAACCTGCTGGTCATTGACCGGTTCATAATAAATTTCATTGTAAGTTGATCGCTTTTCGCGGTTCGATAAATGGTGGGTAGAATCACTTTTTACCTGCTCACGCCGGGCAGTTTGTAAAATGATTGCCGTTGCTATTACTTCATCCCTAATGGAAGTTGTTTTAAAAAAGCGGGGAATAAAAATGCAAATCCCGATCAGTGTAATGAGCACATAAATGCCGGCACGTTCTTTCTTAGTGAAAGAGAAATAATCTCTCCAGTTGCTTTCCATAAACAAAATCTTGAGCGGTGTCAATTTTTCGATTTCTAGCTACTACTAATTATTTGCCTTTCAATAAGTGTTATTTGAAATTTTCTACCAATTTCTAACCATGTTGAAAAAAACACTTACTTTTTTATGTCTAAATATAAGTATTTGATTCAATATACGTTACATATATAGCCTTATCTATACCCCCTTAAATAATACCCATATGAAAATCCAACAGTTACAGTATTTAGATAAGGTATGGAAAATTTACATGCATCCAGAAGATTTTGACCGAATGCAATGCCAACTGGTACTGGTTTTCGGCGAATCGTCGCTTATAACAGATACCTCCGTTTTTAATTATCTCGAAAGAAGCTACCCCGAAGCGCATATTATTCTATCCTCTACATCCGGGGAAATTATTCATAACGATGTTTTCGACAACAGTGTAGTGGTTACAGCCATTGAATTTGATAATACCAATGTTCATTGTGCTGAAACCAATATTAACAAGCATAAAGATAGTTTCGAGGCCGGGCATTACCTGATGCAGCAATTACAGCAAAGCGATCTGAGTGCCGCCTTTATTATTTCAGATGGCACTTATATTAACGGAAGCGAACTGGTAGCCGGTTTTAATAAAACGAATACGCAAAGCGTTCCGGTTACGGGTGGTTTGGCAGGTGATGGCTCCCGCTTTACAAAAACTTTTGTTGGACTAAATCAATTGCCTTCCGAAGGAGTCATAGTAGCTATTGGCTTTTACGGGCAACAATTACAGGTAGGTCATGGCTCCTTTGGCGGCTGGGATGAGTTTGGTCCGGTGCGAACAATTACCCGTTCTGATAAAAATATTTTGTATGAAATAGATGGGAAAAATGCCTTTGATCTTTACGAGGATTACCTGGGCCCTTATAAAGATGCATTACCAGGCTCTGCCATGCTTTTCCCTTTGTCGGTTAAAGAACCCGGGGCTGAGAAAGCGGTGGTGCGAACAATATTAAACATAAATGAACAGGAGCGATATATGGTATTCGCCGGAAATATGCCCCCTGGCAGCCACATACGTTTGATGAAAGCCAGTTTCAATAAACTGATCGATGGATCGTCAAGAGCTGCGCAACATACGCTGGTCACAAAACCCGACCTGGCCATATTGATCAGTTGTATCGGCCGTAAGCTGATCCTGCGCGACAGAACAGACGAAGAAGTACATGCTGTAAATGAAATTTTTGGTACGGCAACCTGTACCACAGGTTTTTATTCGTATGGAGAAATATCTCCTTTACATGCCGGCAGCCAAAGCGAGCTGCATAACCAAACCATGACCATTACCACATTTACAGAATTTTAAGCCCTGTACCCTTATGCAGTATCACAAGCTATTGGAGAAACAAATTGAAAAAACACTGTTGGGCCAGCACAAATACGACCCGGCCATCCAGGAGTTATTAAAACTGGTTGATCAGTCATATAAAAACTATGAAAGCGATCAACAACTTACCGAACATGCTTTTTTGGTAAGTGAAAAAGAATACCAGGACATATTGCACACCCAACAATTACAAAATAATATTTACAGCCAGTCGGTAAAAAAATTAAAAGACGCCATCATTGCGCATGATCCGCAGGCGACGGCCATTATTGAAAAAGAAGATAATGTACTGATCAATATAATTGCCTACCTCGAAAAACAAATTCAAAAAAGAAAAGAAACAGAAGCAGAACTCATCAGGGCGAAAGAACAAGCCGAAGATGGCGCCCGTGCAAAAAGCGATTTTCTATCGGTGATGAGCCATGAAATACGTACACCATTGAACGCAATCATAGGCATTGCTCATTTGCTATTGCAGGATCAACTATTGCCCAACCAGTTGGAGAACCTGAAGGTATTGAACATTTCTGCCGAAAATTTACTTCGCCTTATCAACGATATACTTGACTTTGGTAAAATAGAAGAAGGAAAAATTGTACTGGCAGAAAAGAATATCTGCCTGCCGCAACTGGTTGAATGTATTAAAACAGCGCATCAGATACGGGCAGCGGAAAGAGGTAATACATTCAATATGATCATCGATAATGCCCTGCCGCAATATGTTTTGGGCGATGAAGTAAGGCTTGGACAAATATTACACAACCTTGTTTCCAATGCTGTAAAATTCACCCGCAACGGCGTTATTACATTACAAGTATCATTACAAAAAATACAGGATGAAGAAGCAACGGTTTCCTTTTCTGTAACTGATACCGGTGTTGGTATTGAAAAAGAAAAGCAGGTTTTGATATTTGACCGGTTCACGCAGGCCAATGTTGATATTGCCCGGGAATTTGGCGGATCTGGCTTGGGACTGGCCATTGTTAAACGGTTGGCGGCTTTGCATAATAGTGACATTTATCTGAACAGTGAACCAGGGCGCGGTGCTACGTTCTTCTTTACCATAACTTTTAAAAAAGGTAAGTGCGAAGTTCAGCAACAACAATCTATTAGCAAGAATGATCTGTCGGGTATAAAAGTGTTGTTGGTAGAAGATGTTGAATTTAACATCATGGTTGCCAAAAAAATGATCACTAACTGGAACGGGGTTGTTGACGTTGCAGAAAATGGGGCGATAGCCCTTAATAAGATCAGGCAAACAGATTACGATATTGTGTTAATGGACCTGCAAATGCCGGTTATGGATGGTTATAATGCCACGCAACATATCAGGGATTTTAATGACGTCATCCCCATCATTGCCTTAACGGCTTCCGCATCGCCCGATATTTTAAAAAGAACCCAGGAATTTGGGATGACTGATTATCTGGCGAAGCCTTTTAAACCGGGAGAATTATATGAGATGATCTATAAATACAGCAGGTTGAGGTGAGTTGACAGGGTTAACATGTTAACAGGTTGAAAGGTTAACAGGTTGACAAGTTGATAGAGAAGAAGTAGGAATTGGAGATATCGCCATTCACGTTTGACGTTTCACGATTGCCGTTCACGTTTGCCGATTGCCGGGTCTCACACTTTTATTACAAGACCATCATACGCCAGGTTCACCCCTCTTGGCAATTCGGCATCAACATCGGCATGGCGGCCCAGCTGATGGCTGATATGTGTAAGATAACACTGAGGCATCTTCAACGACTTGGCTACTTCAATACTTTCACCCAGGGAATAGTGCGAAATATGCTTTTCCTTTCGCAGTGCATTCAGCACCAGCACGTCACTTCCCTTTATTTTGTCCAATTCACTTTCTTCTATGCGGTTCGCATCGGTTATATAGGTGAACCGGCCAAACCGAAACCCCAGCACAGGCATTTTTAAATGCCACACCAAAATAGGCGTTACCGGAAGATCACCGGCCATAAATGGCTCCAGTGCAATTGTATTCAATTGTATATCGGGAACACCGGGGTATTTAAATTCATTAAAAGCATAAGGAAATTCGCGGAGGATCACTTCCTGCGTAACATCGCTGGCATATACGTGCATGGGTTGCTGCGAAAAGAAGTTAAAGGCCCGTACATCGTCCAGCCCGGCCACATGGTCCTTATGGGCATGGGTAAAAACAATGGCATCCAGGTGCTTTACACGAGCCCGCAACATCTGGTAACGAAAATCGGGACCAGAGTCTACAACCAACGTGGTGTTTTCCGATTGCACCATAATGCTGGAACGGAGCCGGTTGTCCTTTTTATCAGGTGATGTACACACAGGACATTCACAGGCGATCATAGGTACACCGGCACTGGTACCGGTTCCTAAAAAAGTAATGGTTAATGAAGGATAGCTCACGAGGTAAAAATACGGAAGAAGAACGAAGTAGGAATTAGGAAGTAAGAAGTAGGCGATATGATGTTGGAGCTGGGGCTGATCTTCACTTATCAACCCTGTCAACTTGTTAACTTTTCAAACTTACTTCTGGCCTTCCTCTTTTTCCTGTTCTTGCACCAGCGCATGCTTTTCCTGTTCCTGCACCAGCGCATGTCTTTCCAGCACCTCATTATACGTTTTACGTACTTCGGGGGGAAATTCATCCGGATTGACCTTTAATTGTGGAATAAGGTCAATAAGGGTGCTTATGCGGCCCTCGAGCACAAGGAATTTATTTAATACTACTACTTTCTTTTGTTCTAAAATGCAGTATCCACTTTGAAAATTACCCCGTTCGTAGCGTAGCACATATTCCGCCTCATCGAGAATCGCTTCAATCTTGTCTAATGTTGCCTGCGTAAATTTCATAGTCTGGATGTAATGACTTTAAATGTTTGGCAAAGTTAATATTCACAATTTTAGTGCTGGAAATAGATAAACTCAACTTTTCCACACAAAACGTTGAGAATAACCGTTTCGCACCCAAAAAAGCGTTAAAAAGGCATTTTTTGGTGTTTAACGCTTACATTTTTATCCGTTTTCCAGCCATCCCGCCGCCCAACCAGTCCTGCATGGACCTATTTATTCGTCATTCTAATGATCGGCACTATCATCTCTTCTAAACTAACACCGCCATGCTGAAAAGTGTTGCGGTAATAGTTCACATAATAATTGTAATTATTGGGATAACACAGGTACATATCTTCCCTTGCAAAAATGTACGATGAATTTACCGTGGGAACAGGCAACCCTGCTTCTTTGGGATCGCGAAAAGCCAGTACCTCTTTAGGCTCATAATTCAGGTTACGGCCATGTTTGTACCGCAGGTTGGTAGTCGTTTGTTTGTCTCCAATTACTTTGGCCGGTTTATTTACCCGTACCGTACCATGATCGGTGGCCAGAATGAGATTAAACTTTTTATCGGAAATTTTCTTTAGCGCCTGGTGCAAAGGAGAATGCTCAAACCAGCTCCTTGTTACACTCCGATAGCTGGTTTCATCGCCGGCCAGTTCTTTCAGTACCTCCATTTCGGTACGTGCATGGCTGAGCATATCTACAAAGTTGTAAACAATAACATTCAGATCGTTCCCCATCAGGTTATGAATATTATTCACCAGGTCCTGCCCCGCCTGGTTGTTTAATATTTTTGTATAAGAGGACTTGATATCTTCACGACGATTCCGTTTTAAAAAAGACCGGAAAAATTCTTCTTCATGCAAATTTTTGCCGCCTTCTTCATCATCATTCTTCCATTGCTGCGGAAAATGTTTTTCAATGTCAATAGGCAGCAGCCCGCTGAAAATAGCATTCCGTGCGTATTGCGTGGCAGTAGGCAGAATACTATAAAAGCTGTCTTCTTCCAATATGCGAAAACTTTCTGCAAAGATCGGTTGAATAGCCCGCCATTGATCGAACCGAAGGTTATCAATCAATACAAAGAAGGTTGGTATCCCTTTTTCAACATGCGGCAGCACCTTAAATTTTAGGAGGTTATGCGACATCACCGGGCCTTCATCACTTTTGGGATTAACCCAACGCGCATAATTTTTTGAAACGAATTTAAAGAACTCGTTATTTGCTTCACTTTTTTGTGCCTGAAACACTTCCTTCATTTCAGGACTGTCACTTTTTTCCATTTCCAGCTCCCAATACACCAGTTTTTTATAAATATCCATCCACTCATTGTAATCGGGATTGCTGTTCAGCGCCATAAACAAATTACGAAACTGTTGCTGGTAAGTTGTTGTAGTTTTTTCGGCAACCAGCCGCTTATTGTCAATGATCTTTTTGAGGCTTAACAGTACCTGGTTGGGATTCACCGGTTTTATAAGGTAATCGGTTATCTGGCTACCGATGGCATCATCCATCAGGTTTTCTGTCTCGTTTTTGGTGATCATTACCACCGCTATCTGCGAATTGACCTCTTTTATTTTGGAGAGGGTTTCCAGGCCGGTGATACCAGGCATGGTTTCGTCCAGTAATACCACATCGAGCTGGTTTTCCCTTACAAAATCCACCGCATCAAAACCATTGGAAAGCGCGGTAACCTCGTATCCTTTATTTTGCAGAAAAAGAATTTGCGATTGTAAACTTTCAATTTCATCGTCTACCCAGAGTATTTTTCCTAATGGCATGTATAATTTTTTATAAGTTTATTACCGTTTATTGTTTTTGAATATGTCCGCCCGGATGATCCGGTCGGACGGGGTTTTAAGAGGGTGCTTTCAGGCACAAACTATTCAAATTTAATTTATCCCACCAGGCTTTGTACTTTTGCCAGCTGCTTTTGGCAGCAATTTTAACAAAATAGCAGGCAGCGAATGACTAACCGCATAAGAAAGATCATTAATGACCCCGTATACGGTTTTATTACCATCGATGATCCACTTGTTTTTCAGGTGATCGCGCATCCATGGTACCAGCGTTTGCGACGCATACATCAGATGGCATTTGCACACCTGGTTTACCCGGGTGCAGTGCATACCCGCCTGCATCACTCTCTGGGTGCTTACCATCTTATGTGCAATGCATTAACCGAACTGAAAAATAAAGGAGTGGATATTACTCCTGAAGAGGAAACTGCTGCTAAAATTGCAATTCTTTTACACGATATAGGTCATGGGCCATTTTCCCATGCCCTTGAAAATGTGCTGATCAACAATACGCATCATGAAACGATCAGTATTTTGATCATGCGTATACTAAATGAACAAATGAAGGGTCAATTGCACAAAGCCATTGACATCTTTACCAATAACTATACCAAGCCCTTTTTACATCAGCTTATCAGCGGCCAGCTGGATGTGGATCGCATGGACTACTTAACCCGCGACAGCTTTTTTACCGGTGTTTCGGAAGGTGTTATCGGGTACGATCGTATTACAAAAATGCTTGCCGTTAAAGATGGCGAACTGATGGTTGAAGAAAAAGGCATTTACAGTATTGAAAAGTTCCTGGTGGCCCGGCGGCTTATGTATTGGCAGGTTTACCTGCATAAAACCGTGTTGGGCGCCGAAAAAACAATAGTAAAGATCATTCAACGGGCAAAAGAATTGATTCAACTGGGACAACATGTGCAGTCTGCGTCTGTTATCCTTGATTTCTTCTTAAAGAGCGCCACCAACACTGCATTCATTGAACAGCAACTCGACAAATTTTGCCTGCTTGATGATTACGATGTATTGGCTTCTATTAAAAACTGGACGTTTCATTCCGATACAGTATTGAGCACTTTATGCCGCAGTTTGATAGAACGCCGTTTATTAAAAGTTAAATTACAGGCTGAACCATTTGATCAGGACTGGATTAGAACACAACGGAATAACATTTGCCGCCATTTGAATATAAAGGATGCCGATTGTGATTATTTTATTTTTACGGGGGAAGCAGAAAATACAACATATGATCCCAGTGAAGAACGTATTAATATTTTATTTAAGAACGGAACCGTCACTGATATATCAAAAGTTGACAATGCATTGATTCATCAGGCATTAGCAAGCCCTGTGAAAAAATATTACATTTGTTATTACAATTGTTAAACAGTTATATAGATCGGTATGTTAACCCGTTTATCATAGAGCCTTAAACACATTATACTTTTCGATATACTGTAGCTTTGACAAATTTTACTATTTTGATTTATATAACAGATTTGACTTACTTGACCTAACGACTTATCTATGCAATTTACCGCAGCTCAAATAGCAATGCTCATTAACGGCAAAGTGGAGGGAAATCCTGAAACTTTGGTGCAATCCTTTGGAAAAATTGAAGAAGCACAGGCCGGTCAACTTTCGTTTCTGGCCAATCCTAAATACGAAGAATACCTGTACCGTACAAAAGCTTCCCTGGTTATTATCAATGATTCGCAAGAGTTAAAAGAACCCGTGAGTGCCACCCTTATCAGAGTAGCCGATGCCTATTCAGCCTTTGCTACGTTACTTGCTAAATACCAGGAAATGGCTACCCAAAAATTAACGGGTATACAGGAACCTTCATATATCAGCAAATCGGCCCAACTTGGCCAACAGGTTTATATCGGTGCATTTTCTTACATCGGTGAAAATGTAGTGTTGGGAAATAACGTGAAAATTTTCCCGAATGTATTCCTGGGCGATAATGTAAAGATCAACGACAATACAATTGTACATCCCGGCGTAAAAATTTACCACGACTGTGTTATTGGTAAAAATGTAACCATTCATGCCGGTACGGTTGTAGGAAGTGATGGATTTGGTTTTGCACCCCAGGCAGATGGCAGCTTTAAAAAAGTACCGCAAATTGGCAATGTAGTAGTGGAAGATTTTGTAGAGATCGGAGCCAACGCAACCATCGACCGTGCTACCATCGGTTCAACGCTCATAAAATCGGGCGCTAAACTCGATAACTTGATCCAGGTAGCCCACAATGTAGAAGTAGGGAATAATACCGTTATCGCGGCCCAGGCGGGTGTAAGCGGCAGTACCAAAATTGGTAATAACGTTATGATCGGGGGACAAGCGGGCATCGTAGGTCATATTCAAATTGCCGATGGCAGTAAGATCAACGCACAAAGCGGCGTGAGCAAATCAATAAAAACACCGAACGCTGCCGTAACCGGTAGTCCGGCTTTTGAATACACCAGCGCATTACGCAGCCAGGCGGTTAGCCGTAAATTGCCCGAACTGGAAAAGAGAATAAAAGAGCTGGAAAGTTTAGTGAAGCAATTGCTGACCGAAAAGGTTTCCGGTTTATAATTCACGTTTTTCCAAACAACATAAAATGGAAGGAATGGGTTGATGGTTTTATAGCCGCCAACCCATTTTCGTTTGATTAAACTCCCCAATTGGGGCAGCAAAAACGGCTGTAGAGCCCGGATTTATTAAAGCCGTGATAATTAAGTTAATAGCCTTACGGTAAAGGGCAATTCATCCACCATTTCCGGTAAAAATCAGCAGACAGAACACTCATTTTATAACCGTTTTATAAGTACATCATCTTCAGTACCTTTTCGTCTAACTTGAATCCCTATCTTTGCGCATTCTTTATAAA
>DASUVL010000884.1:0-3347 GCA_036379015.1 Niastella sp. | reverse complement strand
CAGTAGCCTATTTTAATTGCCTGCTCAACCAATCGCTCGATTCACCGATCATTGCTGATCCCACCATTTTTGAACGCCTCAATACAACCATCACCGCTGGCACGGAGGTACCGGTACGGCGCGAAGAGTTGGCCAAATTGCAAAGCGCCCAAAAGGTAGCAGGCACCAGCATCAAGATGAATCGTTCGTACATAATACCCAAACTAAACGCATTCTATAACATCGGTTACCAGGGTTTTGGATTTCAATTCAACAGCGATCAGTTTTACCAGTTAGGCGGATTACAATTTCGGTGGGACTTATTTAAAGCGAATGATAATAAATATAAGATCCGTCAATCGCAATTGGAGCTGGAAGCGCTCAACACACAATATAAAGATGTAGAACAGCAGCTGACGCTTCAGGTACGTACTACAGCAAACAATTACCGGTCGGCCATAGAAACCCTGCAGGCACGTACCGATGAAGTGCAAAGCACCCAGGAAACATACCGGTTTGCCGAGCGACGGTTTCGCGAAGGACAGGCCCTGCAATTGGAACTGATAGACGCCCGCACCCAATTAACCAACGCCCAATTAAATTATTCGCTGGCGCAACTGGCTGTATTAACCCGCGCTGCCGAACTGGAACGGGTTATGGCGACCTATAACTTTTAAATATCTGAGTTAGAGATTTCGGGATTTTGAGATTTCTTTTGATTTGAACCTTGCGAAAAATCGCCAAAATCCCTAAATCTATAAATCGAAAAATTCTTTCTAAGGAGCGCAATCACTCACTTGATAAAAATCCCTGTTCATCAACAATAAAATCATTTTAAGATGACACGTTTATTCTTCCCCCTTACCTTTTTATTAATGACTGCAATGGCTGTTGTACTAACAGCCTGCAATGGTGGTTCACAGGCAGCCCATGTAACCGATGATGCCATTGCCGTAAAGGTGCGGCCTGTTACAACTACCCGGTACGCGCCGGTATTAAAATATTCAGGCACCATGGCTTCTACTGCTGAAGCCCGGTTGTCGTTCAAGATAGGTGGTATTGTTTCAAAAATATATGTAAAAGAGGGCGATCATGTAGTTAAAGGACAGTTGTTGGCAACGCTCGATCTCACTGAGATCAATGCACAAGTGCAGCAGGCCTCGCAAGGCGTTGAAAAGGTGCAGCGCGATGCGAACAGGATGAAAAATTTATATAACGACACCGTAGCTACGCTGGAACAGGTGCAGAATGCTAATACACAGCTACAGGTAGCGGAAGAAAGCCTCCGTATTGCCCGCTTTAACCAGCAATATGCACAAATACGCGCCACCGAAAGCGGCATCATACTTAAAAAACTGATGAACGAAGGCGAGCTGGCCAGTTCAGGTACACCCGTGTTTACGTTTAATGGCACAGCAGGTAATGATTGGGTGATACGCTTTGGGGTATCTGATAAAGACTGGGCCGTACTGAAAAAAGGAGATAAAGCCTCCGTTGAAATAGATGCCTATCCCAATAAGCCATTTACCGGTATCATCACTGAAATAGCACAAGGGGCCGATGTAGCCAGCGGCACCTATGAAGTGGAAGTTAAAGTATTGCCTGGCGGCGCCCGCTTTGCTGCCGGATTATTTTCTACCGTACAGCTGCAACCGGCAGCTGAACAAAAAGTTACCCTGGTGCCGGTAGAGGCCATTGCTGAAGCAAATGATAAAACGGGTTATGTATATACCGTAAATGCCGATGGAAAAACGGTTACCAAAAACAAAGTGGTCATCGCTTTTTTAGAGAATAACAAAGCTGCCATTGTAAGCGGACTGGATAGTGCGGTTGAGGTAATAACCGAAGGGGTAGGGTACCTCACAGATAAATCGGTGGTGAAGGTGATAAAATAATATATAGTTATGAAAGGGAATACTTCAATTAGTGATGAACTGCTGGTCGTGTTGGCTCAATGGTACGATCAGGCTGTTAAAAGATATCAGCTCAACTTCCCATCTTTCGCGCATTAAAATATTGTTACATTTTCAAATCAGCCTGTTATGAAGATAACTGACTTTTCAGTAAAAAATTATCAGTTCACACTCATTGTGTTTGTGATGCTGATCGCTATTGGCATTAATTCGCTGCTGAATATGCCACGCGGTGAAGATCCTGATTTTCAGGCGCCGCAATTTAACGTCATATTGGTTTATCCCGGCACCAGTCCGAAAGATATGGAAGAACTGGTAGCGGACCCGGTTGAAAAAAGAATGAACGAGCTCGATGATATCAAACGCATCGTAACCCGTATTGATGATGGATTGGCCGTAATACGGGTAGAATTTAAATATGAAACCGACCCCGATAAAAAGTACCAGGATGTTGTTCGGGAAATGGATGCGCTGAGGAACAATCTGCCACCAGATATATTGGATATTGAGGTTCAAAAATTCTCCCCTTCTGATGTAAACATTTTGCAGATAGCCTTGCTGAGTGAAACAACTCCGTATAAAGACCTGGAAGAATGGAGTAAGAAATTAAAAGAGCGGTTGGAGAAAATTAAATCATTAAAGAATGTAGATAACTGGGCCTTTCCGCAACAGCAGGTACGTGTATCGCTGCAACTGGAAAAACTGGCGCAATATAACATTCCACTTAATAAAGTGCTGAGCGCTATTCAAAGTGAGAATGTAAATATACCGGGTGGCAGTATTGAAATGGGAGAAAAGAAATTTAACATCAAAACCAGTGGTAATTATAAAAATATTGAGGAAATAAAAAATACCATTGTCAGCAATGTAAACGGAAAACTGGTATATGTAAAAGACGTAGCTGATGTAAACTTTAATTATGAGGAGCAAACATATATAGGACGGCTGAATGGAAAGCGGGGCGTATTTGTAACCGCCAGTCGTAAAATGGGCACTAATATTTTTGCCGTAGAAAAGGAAATAAAACCGGTGCTGGCGCAATTTCAGCAAGAGCTGCCTAAAAATATTACGTATGAACAAAGCTTTGATAATGCACACAGTGTTCGTACCCGCCTGGGTGGTTTTACCCGCGATTTTGCAATTGCCATCTTCCTGGTGTTGTTAACCCTGTTGCCGTTGGGCTTGCGGGCATCTATTGTGGTAATGATCTCCATTCCTTTATCATTGGCCATTGGACTTTTTCTGCTCGATATGTTTGGTATAACCATAAACCAGTTGAGCATAGTAGGTATGGTGGTAGCATTGGGATTGCTGGTAGATGACAGCATTGTTGTGGTAGAAAATATTGAACGTTATTTACGCATGGGCTATAGTCGGGTCGAAGCAGCCATGGCGGCCACCAAACAAATTGGACTGGCTGTGATCGGTTGTACTATTACTTTGATATTTGCCTTT